>CAZZDX010000004.1:0-30685 GCA_964653185.1 uncultured Bacteroidales bacterium | reverse complement strand
ATGAAAAGATATAATAATGCCTTGGCGTTTCGTATAGAGTAGATTTATCTAATGACTTGGTAAGATGAGTTGAAGATAAAGCAACCGTAAATTTAGAAGTATTAAAAGTTAATCCAAAACAAAAATCAGGTTTTGTCTCATCGTTTAAAGCTTTTGAAGCATTTTGGTCACCTTGTTCTTCAAATATAAGTTTTGAATAGTCAAAAGATTTGTTTGTAAAACCTATGCCTGCCCCAACTGAAAAGAATGCTTTTTCTGATAACATAAAATTTCGTGCATATATCAAATGAGCATTTATGGAATTTTCATAACCTAACTTATCATTTATTACAGACAATCCTATGCCACCTATTTTTTCAAAAGTTGTATGAACATTTAACATTTGAGAGCAAGGTGGCTCGTTTAGTCCTGTCCATTGCTGTCGGGCTGTAAGCGAACCTGAAAAATCATTATAACTTGCTATAGCAGGATTAAATGATAATTTGTTGAACATAAAATTACTGAACTGTATATCATTTTGAGCTGACCCAATAAAACATCCCAGTAAAATAACTGTTAAAATTAATGCTGTTTTTTTCATGTGTTTATATTTTTATATTACATTATTAGTAGAGACGCAAAATTTTGCGTCTCTACATTGCATTGTGCCTTTACATTATTTTTTATTTTGTTATTATCAGTTCAAAGCACAAAGCACAAAGTCCAAAATTCATAACTTTAAATTTGTTATATATTATCTTATAACAGTAACTGGTCCATTTAACTTAATTTCATTATCTTCTTTATCTTTAATAATAATAATATAATAATATGTTCCGGGAGACACATATTTTCCATTATATTTTCCGTCCCATTCATTACCTTTATATAGTTTTTGTCCCCAGCGATTTACAATTGTTAAATCCAGTCCTTTAAATCCTTTAATAAAAATGTCATTTACTTGATCACCATCAGGAGTAAAAGCATTTGGTATAGGTTTTACAGCAACTATGATTTTATCTTTTACGCTTTCACAAATATCTTCTGTTGCAATAACAGATACAGTATCTCCATCCTGAATAGTATTTGTTATGTAAACATTACTTGCCCCGTTTTGAACTGAAGTACTGTTAACAAAAAACTCATAATTATCATAGACACCAGGACTGGCTGTAAAAGTAATTAATTGTCCCTGATAAGCAAAATCATTAATTAAGTCATTTGTAATTGTAATAACAGGCGAAGAAATTACAGATATATTTTGTGTAATAGTATCTGAACAGCCCGTTGTCATATCAGTATAAGTATAAATAATAGTATGAGTGCCTGGTCCGGCTATTTCAGGGTCAAATATTCCATTATCTACTCCATCACCGGAATAAACACCTCCGTCAGGATGACCGCCTGTTAATGCAAATGCCTGAGTATTATCACAAACATTTGATAATGGATCAAAAGTAACATTTGGTGAATTAAGTACAGTTATATTTTGTGTACAACTATCTGAACAGCCATTTATGTCAGTATAAGTATAAGTGATAGTATGAATGCCAGAACCGGCTATTCCAGGGTTAAAAATATTATTATCTACTCCATTACCGGAATAAGTTCCTCCGTCAGGATGACCACCTGTTAATGTAAATGCCTGAGTATTATCACAAACATTTGATAATGGATCAAAAGTAACATTTGGAGTGTTAAGTACAGTTATATTTTGTATACAACTATCTGAACAGCCATTTATGTCAGTATAAGTATAAGTAATAGTATATGGACCACCTGCTATACCTGTTGGGTCAAAATAATTACCGGTTACGCCTGCACCTGAAAAAGTTCCTCCTGATGGAGTGGCTGTCAATTCTATTAATCCTGCATTTTCACAAACATCAGATTGCAAAGAAAAAGTAATTACAGGCAAAGGATTTACTGTTACTGTAACATTATCACTTGCAGTATTAGATCCATCATCAACAGTAACAGAATAAGTTGTTGTTATTGTTGGTGAAACGATAGGGTCAGCAATTGCAGAGCCAAATCCCGGTGGATTTGATGACCACGAGTAAGTGTAAGTTCCTGAGCCACCACTTGCCAGTGCATTTAATTGTGTTGCATCACCTTCACAAATAGATGGAGGATTAGCACTTGCAATTACACTTAAAGGTCCGCCTGTTATTGTTACAGTTACCTGATTTGTTCCCTGACATCCGGCACCGTCTGTTACAAATAAAGTAAAAATCGTGCTGGTTGAAAGATCTACTGTAGTCGGATTTTGAACATTTGGATCTTGTAATAATGATGCCGGTTCCCAGTGATAAGAATATGGTCCGCCACTGCCACCCGAAGCACTTCCGTTTAATATAGTATGCGTTCCACCTGGAATACTTACATCTGTGCCTGCATCAGCTATTGGCAAAGGATTTACTGTTGCTGTTACACTGGCACAACCTGTATGTTCTCCATTAATTCCATAATTGCAGTAATATGTTGTTGTAGAGGTTGGATTTACCGTTATAGTATCCCCTGTCCCTATTAAAGTACCATTACATGACCCTGAATACCAGAAAACAGTTGTCCCGGGACCACCTCCACCGGAACAGGTAAGCATTACATTATTGCCTGAACCATAACAAATAGAAGATGGCACTGCTGACGCTGATATTGGCGGGTTAATGCAATTAATGTTTATTGTAAAATCTCCGGATGCACCATTATAGCCATCACACGATATAAAATAATTATCTGTACTGTTTATAGCAGCAGTAACCTCTGATCCGCCATAAGCACCATTATAGCAACTGCCTGAGCCGGATAAATTTGTTATAAAATAATCAATATCAACAGAACTTGATACCTGCTGTACATCCAATACTTGTCCGACAGTCATATTAATACTAAACCAGTAATCCTTTCCGCTCTCATCCCATCCAATACAATCATAGCTTGTTACAGCATTTACCAGGCATATATCAGTGTTTGAGCGAGAGTATAAACCTCCACAGGAAGCTGGTTCCGGGTTTTGATAATGTCCCAGGGGAATAGGATTAACAGTAACAACAGCATCATCAACAGAAGACGGACAATAAGCATTAATTCCTGTTACTGTTACAAAGTATGTTGTTGTTTGCACGGGTAATACATTAATTGTTTGATTACTTTCCTGTCCGGATAAGCTTGGGTCAGTCGGTGAAGCAGACCATAAGTAAGTTACACCAGCTGAAGCTGTTAAAGAAGCAGCATCTCCTTCACAAATTGTTTTATCAGGACCAGCATTAGCGGCGTTAACGCCCATACTTGCAGAGAAAACATAATCGCAATGATCTGCTCCCCATCCATCAATCATTATTACATAAGGATTGCCAGGTGTTAAGCCCGTAGCTGTTATCTCTCCATCTGCCTCTTTATTTGGACTCCAGCAATTTGATTTAGGAGTAAAATTTCCATAACTACAATCAGTTTCATATACCTGTATTTGAATACCGTGTATTTTACCCAATGGTGGTATTCCCGTACAATTGCTTACCCACACATCTAATACTGCGGTAGTAGAGTCAGCTATAAATGACAGCCAGGAATTATTTTCAATAGTTCCACAAAAAATTCCTAATGAATCAATATTTAGTTCAGTATGATCAGCTGTATATGAAGAACTTGTATTACCATAATATCCGTTTAGATTACATATTGGTGTATATGTATCACAGTTATCACTTGCTGTATCACTTGGTGAATAAGCAGGAGCAACACAATTGTCAGGGCAATCTATTTTTATTTTCCAACCTTGATCAACAGTGGCTCCATCGGAATAAAAGCGGAATGTGATGCAGCCGGATTGTGCATAATATGCTGTGCCATTGTCATCTAATGTATGTTGAATATCTAGATTTGTTGAAGATCCTGTCAAAGTAGCAAGTAAAGGGTCAGACGTAGAAATTCCATCATAAATTGAAAGAGAATCCCAACCAGATTCAATTTCATAATAAGATATTACAGCTCTTATACAGGGACTGCTTACTGAAGCAAAACAATATGTAATTGTATAATCTTCATCGTTTCCATAGTTTCCTGATGCTCCGCCGGTATCATAAAACATATCATCACAGGTATATATTACAGTATGAGGAATATTATAGTCATAATTAATTTTTACATAAGGTTCTTTTCCCGAAGTATTAAATCCTCTAAAATAACTATAATATGGACTGTCATCAGTATATTCATGTCCTACCTTAAATCTGTTATCACCATTTATAGCTGTTTGCATATCAGAATTAGCATTGCCACCAAGTGTAGTATTTTTATATACATAAGGTGTATCTGTGCACCAGTATTCATTATACCTTGCACCAGTGGTTATATCATTCCATAATTGTAAGGCAGTTGCGCTGGTAGGGTCGTGTGCTAAATAAGAATTATCACTCCAGGCACAGTATGTTCCGCCATGATTATACAGATTAAGATAAATATCAACATTATTTACTAATGAGTTGTCAGGTATTGATGATACATCATACATAGAAAATCCGTGAGTAATACCCCAGTTATATGTGCATAAAATATTTCCGCTACCTTTGCTGGTATCTTCACCACATACGTATCCTGTCCAATAAGCATCAAAAACAGGATAAAAATCGTTTGTAGGGTCAAGAGTAACAGGATAGCCAATATTGGTTTTAAGTAGCCAGCTACAGGATACAGCAGTTGTAATATTCAAATTATTGCCGTCTAAGTCAACAAAATAGCGTCCTGTTGTGTTATCATAGACAGGCACAGCAACGTATGCATTATCTTTTCTACTCCATACCACAGTTGTATCAGGAATTGTTTCTTCAATAGATGGTTGTGGAAAAGAAACAACAACAGTTCCTTTATCATCAACAATAGCAATATCAGAATCTATCCATATATGATTTGTAATCTGTTTGCCAAGTTTATAATTTTTAAATGTCCATACAGTCCAGTTTTTAGGCAATTCTATAGTTTCCTGAAATCCGAGATAAGATTCTGAAGAAACATTATTTAATATTGACTTTTGTATTATAATATTATGCTCTAAGCTCTCAGCACCGAGAGTAAAAATATCTTCTGTAAGGCAATCGTCTGATGATTTATAACTTATTTCATTTTTATTACATATACCATTAATATTTGATATTGCTGAAACAAGTTTCGTGTTTCCTTGCTCATCTAAAGTAACGATTTTATAATTTTTCCATTGATGCAATATTGTGCCATCAAAATTTGAACTAAATCCAATATTAGGATTATAAGTAACAGGCATATTTACAGGCACTTGTATTTTATCACAGGTATATTTATCTTTATTTTTCATAAAATCAGTATAAATATCCTGCCATAATCCGTTTTTATCTTTATAATGTAAAGCTCCGCCGGCATTACCCAAAAAAGTGAAAGAGCCATTATTATTTTTAAATGTCTTGCTGGTACGGTTTCTTTTTGACAGCACTTCTTTATCAGGAGTAAAGCCCTCAAATATTTCCCCTTTTTTAAATCTCTTATCAGCTATTTTTGAATTAATATTATATAAATTTTGTTCAATATCCTTAAATTTATGTCTTACCTCAAAGCCGGATAACAAAATTATGTATTCCTCACTACTTGCTTTTTCATTTATGTTTAAAGAAACTTTAATTCTTTTATTTTCTTCTCTATATCTAGTGTAATTTCTAATATCTATTTTATCAGCATTAATAATATTTTTAAATTTATCAGGAATAATGAAAGATTTATTATATAAATAGTTTAGTTGTTTTATTTTTACAAAAGACATATTATTTATATCTTCTGTTGTATAATAATTTAATGCTTTTTTATCAACCAACAGGCAGTTGTCTGTTTGAGAATAGATATTATTACTAATAAAAGACGTTAAAAAAAATAAAAATATACAGATTAACTTTATTAATATATTAGTTTGTCTGATTTGAATTAATAATTGTAATTTTATTTTATTTGTCATAATAAAAAAAGAATTAAAAGTTAAAAAAATATAAAAAAAATAGGATAACATTCTATATATTTAAAACAAAACTATTTTACAAAAATACATAAATAAATTAATAATATAAATTCAAATAATATTTTTTTATATATTAGCGGTAAATTTGAATTCATTATAATAAATAATTTAAAAAATAATAATAGTTATGCAAAAAAATAATAATGTAGATTTAAATTGGAGAAATTTGTCTTTTGGTTATATAAAAACCGATTACAATGTTCGTTCTTATTGGAGAGCTGGCAAATGGGGAGAAATAGAGATTTCTTCTTCAGAATTTATCAATATTAGTATGGCTGCTACTGTTCTTCATTATGGGCAAGAGGCATTTGAAGGAATGAAAGCTTTTAGAGGAAAGGATGGAAAAGTAAGAGTTTTTCGTTGGGAAGAAAATGCAAAAAGAATAAATACTTCTGCTGATGGGGTTATGATGGCACGAGTGCCAAAAGAATTATTCAAACAAGCTATAACAAAGGCAATAAAGTTAAATGAAAGGTTTATTCCTCCTTACGGAACAGGTGCTTCTTTGTATATCCGTCCTCTGCTTATAGGCACAGGACCTCAGGTTGGGGTAAAACCTGCTGATGAATATTCGTTTATTGTATTTGTAACTCCTGTTGGTCCATATTTTAAGGCAGGATTTATGCCGGTAAATGTTCAAATAGCAAGAGATTTTGACCGTGCTGCACCCAATGGAACAGGTAATATAAAAGTAGGTGGAAATTATGCTGCGAGTTTAGTGCCAACAATGAGAGCACATAATGAGGGATGTTCTTCTGTGTTATTTTTAGATTCAAAAGAAAAAATATATATTGATGAATGTGGCCCTGCAAACTTTTTTGCAATAAAAGGAAATACTTATATCACTCCAAAATCTAAATCTATCCTGCCATCAATTACTAATAAAAGTTTGATGGATATGGCTAAAGATATGGGAATGAAAATTGAACGAAGACAGGTGTTAGTTAAAGAATTAGAAGATTTTGATGAGGTCGGTGCCTGTGGAACAGCCGCTGTAATATCTCCTATAGGTAAAATATTTGACAGAGATACAGGTAAGGTCTATAAATATTGTAAAAATGGTGAGCCAGGACCTATTTCAACTAAATTATATAAACGATTGCAAGGCATCCAAGCAGGTGATTATCCTGATAAATTCGGATGGAACTATGTTGTTATAGAATAATTAGGTTTATGATTTTTTTTAGTTTGTAAATAAATAAGTTGTTGATTAAAAGAACTTATTATATCTAAATCTGATTTTTGTATTGGTATAATTAAGCATTTTATAACTAACTAAATACAGCGGTTTATAAATATTTTTTACATTTTAATATAAAATATTTGTTTTTAATAAAAAAATATGTATATTTGTTTGTAAATAATATCTAAAAATTAATATATTGTATCACAAAAAACACAAAATATGAAAACACTTATAAAAACATCAGTATTATTATTTTTTCTTATTTCAGGCATTAGTGCTTTATCCCAGGATTCTACATGGACAAGTACCTATTGTGCTCATTTTCGTGATTTAAACTCGGTTGTTGTAAAAAGTTTTAATAATATCTGTATGGTTGGAGGGAACAAGACCAATGATTCAATACAAACAATAATAACATCACAAGATGCAGGACAAAATTGGGATTTAATAACTGACTTTATTTCTCCATGGTTAAAATCTGTATATTTTACAGATGCTAACAATGGTATTGCTGTAGGAGATTATGGTAAGATACTAAAAACAACAGATGGAGGCAATACATTTGGTTCATGGCAAACAATAACCCTGACAGGCAGTGCCAGCCAACGTCACTTTAACAGTGTTTCTTTTGTTGATAATCTAAATGGCTTTGTTGTTGGAGGAAATCCAAGCAATGACTCTATTGCAACAATACTTAAAACAACTGATGGAGGAGATAACTGGCAGATACAAAAAGATACTTTTGGCTACTGGTTAAATTCTGTTTATTTTATAAATATAGATACCGGCTTTGCTGTTGGAGATAAAGGCACAATTTATAAAACAACTAACAGTGGAACTGACTGGGCACCAATATCTGTATCAGGAAATCCGGGCACAAGAGATTATAACTCTGTTTATTTTACAAGTTCAGGCATTGGATTTATTGTTGGCGGAAATTTAACAAACGATTCTATTCAGACAATCTTAAAAACTAGTGATTGTGGTGACACATGGAATGTTATCAGAGACAATATTGCTCCATGTCTTAACTCAGTTCATTTTTATGACGAACTAAACGGATATGCAGTAGGTAATTCAGAAACTGTTCTTAAAACAACAAACAGTGGAGATATCTGGCAGGATATAGACATTCCTGAAAATGGTCAGGAAGGTGATGATTTTTATTCTGTTCAGTTTTTAAATCCTGAATATGGCTATATTGTTGGCAAATGGGGAGTAATATACCGTTATTATTCCGGTGCTCAAGGTCCGGCAGTAATAACAACATCTGCAACACAGGTTACTCAAAATTCTGCAAAATTAAATGGTATTGTTAATTCAAATGGTTTGCTTACAACCATTTTTTTTGAATACGGAACAACAACAGATTATGGAACTGAAGTTGCCGCCATCCCATCTTCAACCACAGACACTAATGATATTAATGCTTATGGGTTAATATCCGGGTTATTACCGGACACTTTTTATCATTTTTGTATTAAAGCAGCAAATATAATGGGAACAAGTTATGGTAATGATATGATGTTTTATACCGGTAGCCCGACAATTATTCCAAATTTTGATTTTGAAATATGGGATACTGTTTCAGTAAACTTACCGGATTTTTGGAATATAACTGGAGCGAAAATAACTCAATATTCTCCTGCATGTCATAATAATTATGCTGTAAAATTACAGAAAGATTCTGCTAAATGGTTAAATGGCTTTATACTTATAGGTTATACCGATAATGGACAATCTTTTACAGGTGGCGCACCTTTTAATGCAAGACCGGATACATTAACAGGATGTTTTAATTATGATATACCAGCTAATGATACTGCATTAATTTTGCTGTTTTTTAAAAAACAAGGTATTTTTATCTCAGATAATCTTTTTAAAATCTTTGGAACTTCTTCCGGAAACTTTGTTGATTTAAAATTCCCAATACAATATAGCTCCGGTGAAATTCCTGATTCTTTAATTATTGGCATAGTTTGTACTGACTATCGTAATTATCAACAATTATTCTTAGGCGGATATCTTATTGCTGACTATCTGCAATTTACAGGAACATCTCAAAATATTCCCAATTATGATTTTGAACAATGGACTCCAACAGAATATTTTTCACTGACAAACTGGGATTATGATAATAAATTATTTTTTTCTAACATTAATGTAAATGAAAACAAAGGTGTATATAGAACTAGTGACGCAAAATCAGGACAATACGCAGTTTTAATTAAGAATCATATAAGTCCTTATGATACAATGCCAGGATGGATGAGAAGTGGAGATGAGAATTGTCATTTATTTAAAGTTAACAACCGTCACACCTCATTAACTGGATATTATAAATATTATCCTGAAAATAATGATTCGTTAAATATTAAGATTATTATGTATAAAAATAGTCAAAATGTTGGCTACGGACAAATACAAACAGGTAATGCAACAGATATTTATACTCCTTTTATTATTGATATTGACTATTGGAACGATACAATAATTCCTGATAGTGCTGAAATACAAATACAAGCATATTCCTCTAATAAACCCAAAGGTGATTCAATACTATATATAGATTGTTTAAATTTTGATGGGCTTTTTGATAAAATTGAAAGACCTTATGTAACTGATAATAATTCGGACTTAGATATTAATATTTATCCCAATCCGTTTGATGAACAGACAACCATTTCGTTTTCTGTTCCTGAAAAGCAAAGAATTGTTATTAGAATACTTGATATTTCAGGAAATGAAATTGCTCAACTTACTGATAAACAATATAATGCAGGAGAACACAAGTTAATTTTTTCTTCAACAGGACTTGCCAAAGGTCTTTATATATGTGTAATTAATACAGAAAAATCTGTTTGTTACAGGAAATTAATTTTATATTAAAAATATATATATCTTTGCTGTAAATAATATTTAAAAATTAATATATTGTATCACTAAAAACAAAAAAATATGAAAACATTAAAAACATCAGTATTATTATTTTTTCTCATTTCAGGCATTAGTGCTTTTTCCCAGGATTCTTCATGGACAAGTACTTATACTATTCATTCCCGTCATTTAAACGCAGTTGTTATAAAAAATTTTGATAATATCTGCATAGTTGGCGGAAATAAGACCAATGATTCAATACAAACAATACTAACATCACAAAATGCAGGGCTAAACTGGGATTTGGTAACAGATATTTTATCTCCGTGGTTAAAATCTGTATATTTTACAGATGCTAACAATGGTATTGCTGTAGGAGATTATGGTAAGATACTAAAAACAACAGATGGAGGCAATACATTTGGTTCATGGCAAACAATAACCCTGACAGGCAGTGCCAGCCAACGTCACTTTAACAGTGTTTCTTTTGTTGATAATCTAAATGGCTTTGTTGTTGGAGGAAATCCAAGCAATGACTCTATTGCAACAATACTTAAAACAACTGATGGAGGAGATAACTGGCAGATACAAAAAGATACTTTTGGCTACTGGTTAAATTCTGTTTATTTTATAAATATAGATACCGGCTTTGCTGTTGGAGATAAAGGCACAATTTATAAAACAACTAACAGTGGAACTGACTGGGCACCAATATCTGTATCAGGAAATCCGGGCACAAGAGATTATAACTCTGTTTATTTTACAAGTTCAAGCATTGGATTTATTGTTGGCGGAAATTTAACAAATGACTCCATTCAGACAATCTTAAAAACTACTGATTGTGGTGACACATGGAATATTATCAGAGACAATATTGCTCCATGTCTTAACTCTGTTCATTTTTATGATCAGACAAACGGATATGCAGTAGGTAATTCAGGAACTGTTATTAAAACAATTAATGGAGGAGATGACTGGACAAATGTAGATATTCCGGGAAATAGTGATACAAATAGTTTTAATTCTGTTCGGTTCTTGAATTCTGATTATGGTTATATTGTTGGTATATATGGACTAATATATCGTTATTATCAAAATCCAACAGTAATAACAACACCTAATAGTTCGGAATTAGATATTAATGTTTATCCAAACCCGTTTGATTATCAGACAACTATTTCGTTTTCTGTTCCTAAAAAAGAAAGAGTTGTTATTAGAATACTTGATATTTTAGGAAATGAAATCGCTCAACTTACTGATAAACAATACAATGCAGGAGAACATAAATTAATTTTTTCTCCGGTAGGACTTACTAAAGGTCTTTATATGTGTGTAATTAATACAGAGAAATCTGTTTATTATAAAAAATTAATTTTATATTAAGTCCTCTTAATAATGAAAACAACTAATAAAATTTTTGTTTTATTAGTTATCAACTTTTGTTTGTTAATTGATAACACTAATGGTCAAACGCCAATAACAGCACCAAAAGGGACAAAAGAGAGTATGTCTCCGTCAGAATGTGTATATATTGGTAAAACCGGAGGAATAACCTATACTTATACTAATTCATCATGGGATAGTTCATCTGTTGTATGGGGAGTTAGTCAAACTTTGATTGAGATTATCAATGGAAATAATACCCAACCTCCCAACACTAACTGTTCAGGATTAAGTGATTTAATCTACAATGCTGATTTATCAAATCTTACCAAAGGGAAAGCTGTTTTTACAGGTTCAACTAATTATAAATACATAGATACATCAAAATCTTATACTATAAGCAATATTAAGGTAAGATTAACATTAATAACCAAAACAATTGATGATGTAGCGATTGTCATGGAAACGGTTGATAGAAAAATAATAATATTAGTTAATCAAAACTTTAAGGCAACAATACTTATTGAAGCTTATAGTCCCAATAATGCTGTTTATTTTTCTCCAGGCATTGCAAACACATGGATTCCAGCAGTTGAACTTTTTGATTATCTTCATACTGACCCAAGCAGTTCAATTTGTACTTCGTTTGATGACCAATCTTTTTATTCTTTGTTTTAAAAACAAATTATTTTTGATGCCCGAATAATTATATACTATTATCCCGTAAAACTTTGTTATTATAGCAAATTTTTTTAATACTTCAACAAGTTCAGCACGAGTCTTTGTGAATATAAAGCAGCAGTGGCAGTCGCAGCAGCAGTAAAGTTTAATTTTTAAAGTATTAATAATGAATGGAGGTTTTAAAGATTTAAAAGTTTATCAGTTAGCCTATCAGTTAGCCTATCAGTTGGCCTATCAGTTGGCAATGGAGATAATATATAGTAGCAGTAGCAGTAAAATTTTAAATCTTATGTGAAGATATCCAAAAAACTTTACAAGCAAAATAAGTGATGCAGATGGAGAATCAAGTGAAACTTTGGTATGGATTGATTTTGCAAAAGATTGTGAATATATTAATATACAAATTCACAAATCATTAATTATTAGATATAAAGAAGTCGGTAAAATGTTAGGAAGTATGGCAGATAATTCAGAAAGATTTACCCCAAAATCAGGTATTCGTTCCAATAAATACGGAATTTACAATCAGTAGCCAAACATGGTTGCTTGGTACTGCCACTGTTGCTTTAATTTGTTTGTAGCCAAAGTGCTACGTTAAGTTTTTTACAAAATAAATTCTAGTTAAAAATGTGCAACGTTGTTCCATTAAAGGATGTATTATATTGCTTTAATGATACTGTTGCCGGTCCTTGAAAAGGCGAGCCATCTGTTAATAAAAATTTTGATTTACATATTGAATCAATTGCTGTTATACCCGAAGATTCAACTATTACTCTCTCGCAACTGTCTGATTGCAGGGAGCAGCTTCTGTCTAATGCAGAAAATTCGTCAATAGATTTACGATATACAATAATTCCCTGTTCTCCGCCTGTTAAATAAACCCATCCACCTACAGAACTTAAACCACTGTATTGTGTAGAAGTAACATCAATATAAATATCAACATAAGTATTAGGTATTGTACTATCTTTTTTCTTACATCCTGATAATAACAGAAAAAATGATATAGTAACCAAGATTAAATAAGGGAAAATTCGTCTTAACATTTTTATCGCATATATTTATATAAACAAATAAATGTAAAGATAACATTTTTTTTAAAAATATAGTATATGTACTAGTAAATTTGTTAAATAAAAGTTTTAAATCCGCCTAAAATAAATTGTTTTATTGTCATTTTTCTTATTTTTGCACATTATTTTATTAAAATTATTTATACTTTGAGTGGTTATTTTTTGCACTTCGGCAAGCTCAGTAGAGCCGTAATAAATTACAGTCATTCATAGTCATTTATTCGCTACGCTCACTGTCATTAGTTGTCATTTAATTTTGCTATTATTAATTGAAATTAAGTATTTGAGCAATAGTTATTTTAGGCATTTTTTTTCAATCATTTGGCTTCGCCATCATTTAGTTGCTTATTGACTATTTAATGACAATCAATGACTACTAATGACAATTAATGGCTATATGTTAAAATTATAATTGTTTTCAGGCAACCATGTTCGGCTATTGACGAATGCCTGATAAATTAGCTCAAATTATTACGAAGTAGAGTATATAAAAAAAATATTAAGTTGATGAAGCAAAAATATGTTGAATATACCAATCTTGATTTATCTAAGATAGGAAAAGATGTTTTAAGAGAGTGGGAAGAAAAGGAAATTTTTGATAAGAGTATAGAAAGTCGTAAAGATCATAGTCCTTATGTATTTTATGAAGGTCCACCTTCTGCTAATGGACTTCCTGGCATTCATCATGTTATAGCACGTACTATTAAAGACCTTTTTTGTCGTTATAAAACTCTCAAGGGCTTTTATGTAGAACGTAAAGGAGGATGGGATACTCACGGCTTGCCTATAGAAATTAGCGTTGAAAAATCTCTTGGAATAACAAAAGACGATATAGGCAAGAAAATATCTATCATAGATTATAATAAACAGTGCCGCATAAATGTAATGAAATATAAAGATTTATGGGAAGATATTACAAAAAAAATGGGCTTTTGGCTTGATATGGATAATCCTTACATAACTTTTGATAATAGATATATAGAGACCTTATGGTATTTATTAAAAAAACTTTATGATAAAAAATTATTATACAAAGGATATTCTGTTCAGCCATATTCTCCTGCTGCCGGAACAGGACTAAGCACACACGAACTTAATCAGCCCGGATGTTACAAAATGGTTAAAGATAATACTGTTGTTGCTCAATTTAAAGTTATAAGAGACAAAAAATCTGAATTCCTGTTCAAAAATGTAAAAAAAGATTTGTTTTTTATTGCATGGACAACAACTCCTTGGACTTTGCCTTCTAATACAGCATTAGCTGTTGGTAAAAATATTAAATATATAATAGTAGAAACATTTAATAAATATACTTCTTTGCCTGTTACTGTTATACTTGCCAAAGATTTAATAGACAAATTTTTTTCAGGAAAAAATTCTAATTTAAAAATACAGGACTATAAACCGATAGACAAAAATATACCTTTTAAAATAACAGCAGGAGAATATGAAGGTTCGGAATTAGACGGAATAAGATATGAACAACTAATGCCTTACGTACAACCTGTTGATGGTGATGCTTTTAGAGTTGTAACAGGCGACTTTGTTACAATAGAAGAAGGCACAGGCATTGTTCATATTGCACCTAGCTTTGGTGCTGATGATTTTAAGGTTGCAAAACAAAACAATATAGGTTCTTTGACGCTCGTAAACAAAAAAGGACAGTTTGTTGATGCTATGGAAGAATTTTCCGGTAGATATGTTAAAAATGAATTTAATCCTGATTTTAATCCTGAAACAGATACAAATGTAGATATTGATATTATTGTTAAGTTAAAAAAAGAAAACAAAGCTTTTAAAATAGAGAAATATGAACACTCATATCCTCATTGCTGGAGAACAGACAAACCTATTCTTTATTATCCTTTGGACTCATGGTTTATAAAAACTACTGCATACAAAGAGCGGATGATTGAACTTAACAACACTATTAACTGGAAACCTAAAGCCACAGGCACAGGCAGATTTGGAAACTGGCTTGAAAATCTTGTTGACTGGAATTTGTCCCGTTCAAGATTCTGGGGAACACCTTTGCCAATATGGACAACAAAAGACCATACAGAACAAATCTGTATCGGCTCTGTTGAACAATTAAAAAAAGAGATAGAAAAATCAGTAAAAGCAGGATTTATGAAAAAAAATCCTCTTGAATATTTTGTTATAAATGATTTTTCAGACAAGAATTATAACAAATTTGACCTGCACCGTCCTTTTGTTGATGAAATAATATTAACATCTAAAAAAGGTAAAAAAATGTTCAGAGAGTCAGACCTTATTGATGTATGGTTTGATTCTGGTGCTATGCCTTATGCCCAACAGCATTATCCTTTTGAAAAAAATAAAGATTTTGAAAAGAATTTTCCTGCTGATTTTATTGCCGAAGGTGTCGACCAGACAAGAGGTTGGTTTTTTACTCTGCATGCAATAGCTACAATGATTTTTGATTCTGTTGCCTATAAAAATGTCGTCTCTAATGGTTTGGTCCTTGACAAAAAAGGCAATAAAATGTCAAAACGTTTTGGAAACGCTGTTGACCCTTTTGAAATAATTGATAAATATGGTGCTGATGCTACACGTTGGTATATGATTACAAATGCTCAACCCTGGGATAACCTGAAATTTAATGCTGAAGGTATTATTGAAGTTCAAAAAAAATTTTTTGGAACATTATACAACACCTATTCTTTCTTTACCCTATATGCAAATATTGACGAATTTATTTATAAAGAAAAAGAAATACCAATTAAAAAACGACCAGAGATAGATAGATGGATAATATCTGAACTAAATACTTTAATTAAGACAGTTGATGAATATTATGCTGACTATGAACCGACAAAAGCAGCAAGATATATACAAAATTTTGTATGTGAATATTTGAGTAACTGGTATGTCCGCTTGTGCCGTAGAAGATTTTGGAAAGGTGATTATTCTGATGACAAAATCTCTGCTTATCAGACATTATATAAATGCTTGGAAATTATTGCACAAGTATCTTCACCAATAGCTCCTTTTTTTATGGATAAACTATTTTGTAATTTGAATGCTGTAACAAACAAAAAACATACACAATCGGTTCACTTAACTGATTTTCCTTTACCTGATGAAACAGTGATTGACAAAAATCTGGAGCAAAGAATGCAATTATCACAAAAAATATCTTCTATGGTATTAAAATTACGAAAAAAACAAGGCATACGCGTCCGTCAACCGCTGAATACTATTATGATACCTGTATCTGATGAAAAATTAAAAAAACAAATAAAATCTGTAGAAAATATAATATTATCCGAAGTTAATGTTAGAAAAATAAATTTAGTTACTGATAAAAATGATATCTGGGCAAAAAAAATTAAACCCAATTTTAAATCATTAGGACCTAAGTATGGCAGGCAAATGAAAAAAATTACTGATGCTATCTTTAATTTTTCTCAAGATGATATTAAAAAAATTGAAATTGAAAATAATTACTTACTTAATATTGATAATCAGGAAGTAAAAATAGACCTTTCTGATGTTGAAATCATTACAGAAAATATACCTGGATGGATTATTACTAACGTAGACAATTTAACTGTTGCTCTTGATATTAATATTACACAAGAGTTGAAAGAGCAAGGTATTGCACGCGATTTGGTTAACAGAATACAAAAATTAAGAAAAGAAAGCAAATTTGATGTAACAGATAGAATATTTTTGCAAATAGAAAAAAATGATAAAATAAATATGTCTGTAAATAATAATCTTTCGTATATTTGCTCCGAAACTTTGGCTACATCTTTGAACTTAGTAGATAAGATTGTTTCCGGCAATAAATTATCTGTTGATTTGGCTGATGACATAAAGACCTATATCGCAATAGAAAAAAGTTAAATCTAAATTATGCGATATGAATGTAATAAAATATTGTATTAATTATCAGGCATTCGTCAGTAGCCGAACATGGTTGCCTGACCGATTTTTCATCATTGAGCGATTTAATTTTTAAATCGCTCAATTTGGATTAAAGTAAATACATCAGTAGTTTCTATACATTAAATAATTTTTATATAAACATAATATATTCTAAAAATAAAAATATGAAAACTCAGGAAAAAGCAAGATATTCTGATCAGGAATTAATGGAATTTAAAGAGCTAATACTTAAGAAATTAGGGAAAGCCCGTATAGATTATAAGTTGCTTACAGATGCTTATACTAATAAAGGCGATAATGATATAAACGATACTTCGCCAACTTTTAAAGTATTGGAAGAAGGATCTAATGTATTATCAAAATCAGAAAATAGCAGATTAGCTGAGAGACAAAGAAAATTTATTGAATCATTAGAATTTGCTCTGGTAAGAATTGAAAACAAAACTTATGGTATATGCAGAGTTACCGGAAAATTAATATCAAAAGAAAGGTTAAAGAGCGTGCCTCATGCTACTCTTAGTATTGAAGCTAAACTTAAACAATATTCCAATAAATAAGTATCGTCTCATTAATTACTGGTAAACCCTGTAGGAAATCGTTCCAACGTGGTAAATTATACAATATAAAATCCAAAACTCAAAACTCAAAATAAACCCCAAAACCTAAATTCCAAATAAAAGATTAAATGACTTAGGAAAAAAAGCCATACGATTTACGGGAAAGATTATTGCTGTTCGGGAAAAGAATGCTTGAAATATGTAAAATGTTACCTCATTATCCGGAATGTGCGAGAATAAGAGGACAATTAGGTGGCGCAGGTACTTCTGTAGGAGCGAATTATGAAGAAGCGGATGATGCATTAATCAAAAAGGATTTTGTTAATAAAGTTGGCATTTCACGAAAGGAAGCAAAGGAAACAAGGTATTTTTTACGTACAATCAGTGGCACATATCTTGATCTGTCTGAAATTGCCGCAGATATTCGGGAGTCCGAAGAAATAATCAATATACTAAGCAGCATCATAAACAGGTTAACAGGCGGAAGAAAATCATAATTTCGTATGCCTTTTGGATTTTGAGTTTGGGATTTATTTTAATTAATACCATTACTTTTTGAGAGGATACAATATTTAATATTCTCTCAAAAGTTAATTGACCTCAAATTCTAAACCCTAAACTGAAAATTTATACTTTGAAAAAATCATTGATAATTATTTTTTTTGTCTTACTAACAGACCAGATAATAAAATTTTGGGTAAAGACAAATATGCAGCTTGGTCAGGAATATCATATTTTTGATAACTGGTTTATTATTCATTTTACTGAAAATAACGGTATGGCTTTTGGCATGCAGTTTGGCGGTGAGACAGGAAAATTTTTTTTAAGCATCTTCCGTATTCTTGTTGTTGGTGTAATAGGATGGTATTTGTATTCTCTTATAAAAGCCGAAGCACATTCAGGATTAATAGCTAGTATATCTTTAATATTTGCCGGCGCACTCGGAAATATTATTGATTGTGTTTTTTATGGATTAATTTTTTCTGATAGCTTATTTCAGATTGCTACATTCTTGCCCGAACAAGGTGCATATAGTTCTTTTTTACAGGGTAAAGTAGTTGATATGTTATATTTTCCTATAATTGATACTCATTTGCCTGACTGGCTGCCTGTTTTTAGCTCAAGACATTTTATTTTCTTCCGTCCTGTCTTTAATATATCTGATGCTTCTATAACAACAGGAGTGATATTATTAATTATGTTTCAAAAAAAGTTTTTTAATAAATTTTTAAAAGAAAAAAAACAAAATACTTCTAACATTTCTTAATAGAAAAGAGTTTTTTTGATAAAAAGGGAAAACACAAAAGAAAAACAATTAGGAATGTGAAAAATTCAAAAATAAAATATTAGCTATAATATTCTATTAACAATAATTAGTATATTTACAGTTTATTTTTAAATAAATATATCATAGATATGAAAAAAATACTTTTATTTATTCTAATATTTCCTTTATTTGTTAATGCACAAATAAATGATGATTTTTCTGACGGAGATTTTACTGATAGTCCCACATGGAGCGGCGATACTGCAAAATTTGAAGTTAATGCTCCTCTGCAATTACATTTGAATGCACCTGCTATAGAAGATACTGCATATCTTTCTATTATTTCTCAATCCATAAATAATGCTGTTTGGGAGTTTTATGTAGAATTGGACTTTAATCCATCTTCAACTAACTATGCAAAAATTTATTTGGTTTCAGATAATGATAATATAAGAAATTCTTTAAATGGATATTTTGTAAAAATAGGTAATACAGATGATGAAATTAGTTTATATAAACAAACAGGAATTTCTGAGACGGAAATTATTGATGGAACCGATGACAGAATAAATTATTCTCCTGTTACAGTTAGGATTAAAGTAACAAGAGATAATACTGGTAATTGGGAATTATTCTCAGATACACTTGGAGGCACAAACTATTATTCAGAAGGAACAGTATTAGATGATGATTATATACAAAGTAATTATTTTGGTGTATTCTGCAGATATACTTCTACAAGATCTGACAAATTTTATTTTGATGATTTTAATGTTACAGGAAATCCTTTTGTAGATACAATAGCTCCTTATCTGTCAAATTTAAAAGTAATTTCCAATACTGAATTAGAACTGCAATTTTCAGAAACTCTTAAACAATCAACAGCCGAGACAACAACTAATTATTCTGTTAATAATAGTATTGGCAATCCATATCTTGCTGCTCTTGATGTTTCAGATCATTCAATGGTTCATTTATACTTTTTAAATACATTCTCCGACGGATTGGAAAATACATTAACAATTGATTCTGTTGAAGATATAAATGGCAAACCAATAATAGATACAACTGTTAATTTTACATATTATACTGTTAAGGTATTTGATATAGTTATAAATGAAATAATGACAGACGAAAATCCTGTTCCTGCTGTTTTGCCCGAATATGATTATGTAGAACTGTTTAATACAACTCCTTTTCCTGTTAATTTAAACGGATGGACAATAACATTGGGTTCAACAATAAAAACATTTTCTGATGTTTTAATACAAGCTGACAGTTTCCTGATACTTTGTCATGAAGATGCTGATTCATTATTAAGTCAATACGGGCAAGTTCTTGGTTTTTCAAGTTTTTCTGTTAATAACGAAACTAGTATAACTCTTAAAAATACGGATGGAAATATTATTCATGCAATTTCATATACAACAGATTGGTATAATGACGAAAACAAAGAAAGTGGTGGCTGGTCATTAGAACAAATTGACCCTATGAATCCATGCGGATGTGTCAATAACTGGAAAGCATCTGTTGACCCAAGCGGAGGAACTCCGGGCAGAGAAAATTCTGTCTATGCTTCAAATCCTGATAATATAAATCCTGAACTAATAAGAGTAAGCGTATTAGATAGCAACGATATTCAGGTTTATTTTAGTGAGACATTAGATACCGTTAATTTAAAAAATGCAGGGAATTATACTGTTGATAATAGTATTGGAGCTCCAAGTAATGTTACATTAGTTCAGCCGGATTTTAATTCTGTGATACTTAAACTATCTTCATCTTTAAATACAGGAACAATTTATACATTAACCATTACTGACACAATAACCGATTGTGTTGGAAATATTGTTGCTTTAAACAGTAAAGCACGGTTTGCTATTCCTGAAACAGCAGAACCATTAGATATTGTGATTAATGAAATATTATCAAATCCAAAAGACGATGGCAAGGACTTTGTTGAAATATATAATCGTTCTGATAAAGTTATTGACTTAAAAGAACTTACGTTATCTTCAATGGATGAAATTACATCAACACTTACAGATATAAAAGATATTTCCGGAGATGGATTTTTGATATTTCCGGCAGAATATTATGTGCTGACTACTGACCCTGACATTGTAAAAAGTCAATATTACACATCTAATCCTAATGGTTTTGTAAAAATGGAGTCATTACCAGGATTTAGTAATGAGCAAGGTATTGTTGTAATTGCTGATAAATCTCAAAATATAATTGATAAATTAACTTATACAGAAGATATGCAGTTTGCTTTGCTAAATACAAGTGATGGCGTCTCTCTTGAGAGGTTGAACTTTGACAGACCAACGCAGGATAAAACAAACTGGCATTCTGCTGCTGAAAGTGTTGGCTTTGCTACTCCTGCTTATAAAAATTCACAATGGACAGATACAGAACAGACAAATGATGAAATAACTGTATATCCTGAAATATTCTCTCCTGATCAGGACGGAAATAATGATGTTTTAAATATTAATTATCATTTTGATGAGCCGGGATATGTGGCAAATATTGTTATTTATGATTCAAAAGGCAGATTAATAAAAAATCTTGTTAAAAGTGAACTATTGGCAACAAATGGCACTATATCATGGGATGGAATTAATGAAGATAATGAAAGAGCCGTGATAGGGATTTATATTATTTATGTTGAGGTCTTTAACCTTAACGGAGATGTAAAACATTATAAAAGAACTTGTGTGCTTGGCAAAAAACTTTAATCTGTTATTAAAGAAATAGGATTTTTGGGCTTTAAAATTGTTATATTTGTTTCTTGAAAGAAATGAATTAATAGAAGTCCCCTTAAGAGTAAAAATAAACAATGAAATACATAATTTTAAACTTATTGAATTAGGTCATTAATCCGGAAAATTTATTTTATCATAAATTTTAAAAATTTGTGTGAAAGTATATCGTCTCAACTTTTACCAGCCCTGACCAAAAGTCAGGGCTTTTTTTTTATTTTAATCCGCCTAAGACGAACATTCTTTATAATAATGTTTACTTTTGATGTTTAATTTATTGTTTTTTTGACTTATGACCCGGACATTAAAAAAATATTTTATCATTATCTGCTTCTTTTATTTTAATGCTTTTGTTGTTAAAGGAGAGGATACACTGGCATATAACAAAGCTTCTGCTTCTTATTTTTATGATATAAATATTGCTGATTTTAATACGCAAAAATTATTTAAAGTTGATACATTATTAAAAAATATTCAAAAGTATAATCCTTTAAATAAGACATATTTATTTCCGGCAAGTTTTGGTAATATAGGCATGGCTCACAGAGAAATGTTCTATCTTCTTAATAATAATTCATTGGGTTTTGATTTGGGCTCTCATAGTTTTGATGGTTATTTGTTTCAAAACAAAAATGTTAAATACTATAACGTTCATTCTCCTTTCACAGAGTTGTGTTATGTGATGGGTTCAAAAAAAGAGCAGGTTTTTAAGGTCATTCATACTCAAAATATTAAAAAGGGCTTTAATGTTGGCATTGATTATGAAATTATCAATTCTTTGGCAAGCTATTTCAGACAAAAGTCCGATAATTCTAATGTTGTTTTCACTTCGCATTATTCAGATATAAATAAAAGATATGGTTTTATAGCCAATTACATTCATAACAGGATAATAAGTGAAGAAAACGGAGGAATAAGTAATGATAATGACTTTGAAGATAATACGGAGAAAGACCGCAGGTTGATAGATGTTAATTTGTTAAGTGCTGAAAACAGAGTTAAGGAATCGGCTTTTTATATAAAACAATTTTATAAACTTGGTAATAATAATTCTACTGATAGTTTAAAGGGCAAAACAAAGGATTTAGGGCATCTTTCATATTCTTTTTATTATAAAAAGCATACGGAAATTTATGAGGATGATAATCCTTTGTCAGGATTTTATGTTTCTTATTTGGATACTAACAAAACACTGGATTCAATATATGTTTTAAAGCTTGAAAACAATTTATGCTGGACTACATATAAATTAAAAGACGAACCGGGTAATAGATTTATGGATTTTTATTTTAATATTAAGCATCAATATATTAAGGTTGCACAAATATCAGGAGAAAAATATTTTAATCAAATAATTCCAAATTTTGGCATTTCAACAAAAGATACAAAAAAAATATCATTTAAAATTTTTGCCGAATACGTTAAAGGGGATTATAATGATAATGATTATAAAATAACCGGTCAGATAAAAAAAAGATTTTTAAAAAATGCAGATAAAGATAAACAATTGATTTTAAAAGGATTATATTTAGAACAAGAGCCGTCATGGTTTTCTCATTATTATTATTCAAACAATTTTCAATGGTGTTATAAATTTAAAAAGGCAAGAATTTTTTATTCAGGGATAGAATACAAAGACAGAATTTTTGAGACAGGCATTAATTATTATAATCTGGGCAATTTGGTTTATTATGGGACAACAGCATATCCAAAGCAGGCGGATTTTTCTTTTGGTATGTTAAGTGCATATTTATATAATAATTGCAAGATAAAAAACTGGAATTTTGATACAAAAATAGTATATCAAAATGTTTTGGATAGAGATATTTTGAGAGTGCCTGATTTTATTGCAACAGAGTCAATTTATTTTAAGCATGATTTTTTCAAACAGGCATTGAAGATGCAGACAGGAATAGAAATTTTTTATAACAGCATTTATTATGCCGATGCTTATATGCCTGCTTTAAGACAGTTTTATCTGCAAAATGAAAAGAAAACAGGTAATTATATCTATGCTGATTTTTTTATTAATTGCAAAATACAAAGGGTAAGGTTTTTTGTCAAGTATCAACATTTTAATGCAGGTTTAATGGGATATAATTATTATATGATACCACATTATCCAATGCAGGATGCTGCCTTTAAGTTTGGTATGTCGTGGATATTTTTATGATTAGATAATTTGTTATTTATATATTAACCTGAATTATTACTTCATGAGATCGCTCCCGATAAATGCGGGATTTACAATTACGCTAAGTTCATAAATTAAATTATATGTTATTATCATTAGCCCCGTCCTTCAGGGCGGGGTATAGATTTAAGCAACATCCACCTCTGCGAAATTTTGAAATTTTTAATTTATAAAAATTTCAAAATTTCGCAGAGGACATAATGCTCTTATCCTTGTCCCCGCCTTAAAAGACGGGGCTAATGATATGTATTTTCTAAAAATTTATAAATTATCCAGATTAAAAGTAAAATTGATTTAAAGTATTAATTTAAAAATATGAAACAACAACTTTTTGTAATATTATTCTCAGCTTTGTTTATAGTTATTGGTAGTTGCAAAAAAAATAAGGATGAAAATATATCTGTAAGAGGAACTGTTTTTGACCCAAATCTTAATGTTTATGTTAATGATGCTTATGTTACAATTTCGTCAATCAGGGTGCAATCAGGAATTTATAATTCCAATTATCAGGATATAGAAACTGTTGTTACTGACTATAATGGGAATTTTGGTTTTGATATAAAAAAGGAGATTACTAATGGCTATCGTATTTATATAAGAAAAGACAATTATTTTTCATATACTGTTGATATAAGTCCGGATGTTTTAAGTCCGGATATTGTATATTCACCAACATATAATCTTTTTCCGGAAGCATATATAAAACTTCATGTTAAAAATACTATGCCTTATGATAGTACTGATTTTATTGCTTATTCGTTTACAAATAGCAACCTTAATTATTATGGATGCTGTACAAATAATGTTTTTAAAGGATATGGAGAAGATTATGATTATACTTTAAAATGTAAACTTTATGGTGAGCAATATGCAAAGATGAACTGGCATGTTACAAAAAATGGTAGTGATATTCTTTATAAGGACTCTGTTTTTTGTAATGCTTTTGATACAACATTTTATCAGATTTATTATTAAAATTGTAACTACTCAGGTATCCCGACAAGTCAGAATTAATATATACATTATTATATATTTATATACTCAAAAAGTCGGCAGTCCTCAATCAGCAGTCGGCAAAATAAATTGCTGACTGTTGACTGTAGATTGCCAATTGTTTAGTATTTAAGTAGAAGTTATAAACATTTTATCAGATTTATTACTAAAAATTAAACTGTTTTTTTGATTTATGCACACAATAGAACCGTTTTATTTATGGCAAGATGAATATATAGCATCAGAAGATAAGTTATCGCCTTTTTACGGAGAAAAATACAATGAATCTGAATGTACACATGCTATATATAACTATTTAATACATCCTCAATGGGATGATATTGGCTCTTCTACATTATTTATCAAAATATTATATGCTGAATATAATCTGGGCTTTTGTGTTATAGAATTAATGGGCGAATGGAATGATTGTTTGTATAATGATATTATGTATCTTAAAAGAAATATTATTGAAGTATTAATTAGTAATAAAATTAATAAATTTATTCTTATTGGTGAAAATGTTCTTAATTTTCATTCTTCAGACGATTGCTATTATCAGGAATGGTTTGAAGAAATTGAAGATGGCTGGATAGCATGTATTAATTTTAAAGAATTTGTGATAAAAGAATTTGAAACAGAGGATATTAATTATTATCTTACATTTAGTGATGAATTAAATGATATGAATTGGCGTACATTCTTGCCAGTGCAGTTATTTCAAAAGATAAATGATTTATTATTTAAGCGACGTATTAAAAAATAGGTCTATATTATTTTCCCGGGCATTGACTTACAACATCTTTTTTAATATTTTTATTTTTATAAGCTTTATCAAATGCCTGTGAAAATTGGCTTGCAAGTTTTTGTGCCGTCTCTTTGTATGCTTTTTTATCTTTCCAGGTATTTGCAGGATTAAGCATATCACAAGGGACTTTTGGGCATGTTTTTGGCACATTTAGATGAAATAGTTTGTCATAAAAATATTCAACATTATCAAGTTCTCCTGATAAGGCAGCATTAACCATAGCACGTGTCAGAGGAAGGTCAATACGTTCACCTGTTCCATAAGAGCCACCACTCCATCCTGTGTTAATCAAAAATACTTTTGTATTATATTTATGCATTTTTTCGCCAAGCATACCTGAGTATATATCAGGGTTGCATGGCATAAAAGGTTGTCCAAAAAATCTTGAAAAGGTAGCCTGTGGTTCAGTAATTCCTGTCTCTGTGCCTGCCAGTTTGCTTGTATATCCCATCAAAAACCATAACATTGCCTGATTTTCATCTAATTTGGATACAGGAGGCAAAACGCCATAAGCATCTGCTGTTAAAAAAAGTATTGTCTTTGGATGTCCTGAGACAGAAGAATTTTTAATGTTTTTTAAATATGTTAAAGGGTAAGATGCTCTTGAATTCGGAGTTAATCTATCATCAAAATAGTCGGGCTTTCCATTAGGATAAATCATAGCATTTTCAATGATAGCACCATGGTCTAAATAATTATCTTTATGCATTACAGCATCATAAATATCAGGTTCTTTTTTAGGATTTATGTCAATCATTTTAGCATAGCAGCCATTTTCAAAGTTTGCAATGCCATTTTTGTTCCAGCAATGCTCATCATCTCCTAACAAAGCTCTGTTTGAGTCAGCAGAGAGTGTTGTCTTTCCTGTTCCTGATAGTCCTAACAGCAGGGCAGAATCATTATTTTTACCTTCATTTGCAGAGCAATGTAATGGTAAGACGCCTTTAAGAGGTAAATAATAGTTCATTACAGTAAACATTAATTTTTTTGCACTGCCTAAATATGCAGAACCAATGATGACTCCTGTTCGTCTATCCATATCCATTGCAATAATCATATCAGAAGTTTTCCCATTAGGCAATTTCCTTAATCTTCCTTTATATTTTGAAGGGTCTAATTTATTGTAAGGCAATGATAAAAAAGAAAAGTCCTTTTTATAAAATATACTTTTTTGCAAATTTTCAGATACAGGTCTAAACATATTATCTGTAAAAAGTGATGTTAGGGCGTGGTCTGTTATCGTCTTTACATGCAGAGAATATTCTGCGTCAGCGCCTAATACTCTATCGGTAACATATATTTTTTCTTTTTCAGATAATAATTTCAAAGCATCTTCAAGAGCCATATCAAAGGTCTCGGGGTCTAACGGTATATTGTTTGGTGAGTTCCAGTCAATATTATTTTTGCTTTCAGGTCTTTTTACAATATAAGTATCTTTTGGGCTTCTTCCTGTTGATTCTACAGGCGTCCATGTTGCTAATGCACCACATTTAATAACAATTGCTTCATGATTGTCAATAGTTTCCTGAATTAATGTTTTTCTGTCAGCATTATCAAATATATTATTATGTGTTTTTAATAATTCTGATAATTTGGTTTTAATTTTAGAGTTCATTATTTTTTGGGTTTATAATTTTTTTTATAATGTAAAAATAAACAATCAGTAGAGACACAAAAACTTGTTCAGTTACTAACGAATTTTGTGTCTCTACATTCTTTCTTTCCTAACAAATACTAAATTTATCCGCTTTCTGCTGATAAGATTTCTATTTTCCGTCTTTTATCACAGCTTGTGCTGCTGCCAACCTGGCTATTGGCACTCTGTATGGTGAGCAGCTTACATAGTCCATTCCAACTTTACTACAGAATTCAACAGAGCTTGGTTCTCCACCATGTTCTCCGCAAATGCCGACAGTTAGATTAGGTTTTGTTTTTCTGCCTCTTTTAATACCCATTTCTACAAGTTGTCCTATTCCTTCCTGGTCAAGCACTTCAAAAGGATTATTTTTTAAGATACCTTTTTCAATATAAACAGGTAAAAATTTACCGGCATCATCTCTTGAATATCCGAATGCCATTTGTGTCAGGTCGTTTGTTCCAAAAGAGAAGAATTCTGCATATTTTGCCATTTTATCAGCAACCAGGCAAGCTCTTGGAATTTCAATCATTGTGCCTACTTCATAATCAATTTTATCATTTCTTTCTTTAAATATTTTGTCAGCAGTATTTCTTACTATTTCTTCCTGCATTTTCAGTTCTTCAACAGTTCCTGTTAAGGGTATCATAATTTCGGGTTTAGCATTGACACCTTTTGTTTTTAGGTTAAGACCAGCTTCAATTATTGCCCTTGTTTGCATTTCGGTAATTTCAGGATAAGTATTTCCCAGTCGGCAACCTCTGTGTCCCAACATAGGATTGGATTCGGACAGGTCTTCTACTTTTTGTTTAATTTCTTCAACAGAGATGCCCATTTCATCAGCCATTATTTTTTGATTATTATCCTCGTGAGGAACAAATTCGTGCAAAGGAGGGTCAAGTAGGCGGATAGTAACAGGCAAATCGTGCATTGCTTCAAGTATTCCTTCAAAATCTTCTCTTTGAATAGGCAATAATTTATTTAAAGCTTTTTTTCTTCCTTGTTCATCATCAGCAAGTATCATTTCCCGCATAGCTTTTATTCTTTTTCCTTCAAAAAACATGTGTTCTGTGCGGGTAAGTCCTATACCTTTGGCTCCAAAATTTCGGGCTATTTTTGCATCTTTTGGTGTATCAGCATTAGTTCGGACATACATTCTGGAATATTTATCAGTAAGTTTCATCAGTTCTGAAAAGTATCCACTTAATTCAGGGTCAACGGTCTTTAATTTTCCCTGATAAACATTACCGGTAGAGCCATCTAATGAAATCCAGTCACCCTCTTTAAATATTTTACCATTAGTTTTGACAGTTCTTTCTTTATAGTTTATTTTAATGCCACCGGCTCCTGACACGCAACATTTTCCCATACCTCTTGCGACAATAGCGGCGTGAGAAGTCATACCACCGCGGGCTGTTAAGAAGCCCTTAGCTATGTTCATACCTTCAAGGTCTTCAGGCGATGTCTCTATACGGACTAAAATAGAGTCCTTAAATTTATTTGCTTCATCAGCAAATAGTACTATTTGTCCTGTAGCTGCGCCGGGAGAAGCAGGCAAGCCCTTTGTTAATACATTAGTATTTTTAAGAAATTCAGGGTCAAAAACAGGATGTAATAATTCATTTAATTTATTAGGTTCTACACGCATTACAGCTGTCTTTTCATCTATTAATCCTTGTTTTAACATATCTATTGCTATTTTAACCATTGCAGTGCCGGTACGTTTACCTGTACGTGTTTGTAAAAGCCATAATTTACCTTCTTGAATGGTAAATTCCATATCCTGCATGTCTTTATAGTGTAATTCCAGTTTTTTTTGTGTTTCAAAGAGTTGTTTATATACATCAGGCATAATTTCTTCTAAACAAGGATATTTGTTAGCCCTTTCTTTTTCAGGTTTTCCTGCTAATTTTGCCCATCTAAGAGAACCCTCTAAAGTAATTTGTTGTGGTGTTCTAATACCTGCAACAACATCTTCGCCTTGGGCATTTACTAAGTATTCGCCATTAAATAGATTTTCGCCTGTTGCTGCATTTCTTGTAAAAGCAACGCCAGTAGCAGAAGTGTTTCCCATATTTCCAAATACCATTGCCTGAACATTAACAGCTGTTCCCCATTCCTCTGGTATGTTATTTAATTTTCTGTATAATATTGCTCTTTTGTTCATCCAGCTATCAAATACTGCTATAATAGCTCCCCAAAGTTGTTCCCATGGGTCGTCAGGGAAACTATGACCTGTTACATCTTTAACAGCTTTTTTAAATTTCGTTACAAGTTCTTTTAAATCAGAAACAGTAAATTCAATATCATTTTGAATATCTTTTTTTTCTTTTATTTGGTTCATAATTTCTTCAAAAGGGTCTATATCTTCTTTTGAAGCCGGTTTCATTCCAAGGACAACATCTCCATACATTTGAACAAATCGTCTGTATGAGTCCCATGCCAATCTTTCGTTATTGGTTTTTTTTGCTATTCCTTTGACAGCAGCATCATTTAGTCCGAGGTTTAAGACCGTATCCATCATTCCCGGCATTGAAGCTCTGGCACCGGAGCGGACAGATACCAGACAGGGATTTTCTTTATCTCCGAATTTAGAATTCATTATATTTTCAACATAATGAATGCCATCTTCAACTTTATTTTTTATTAATGCTATAGCTTTTTCTTTGCCTTGTGTATTATACAAAGCACAAATTTCTGTGGTAATAGTGAATCCGGGAGGCACAGGAACACCTATTAGATTCATTTCTGCAAGTCCGGCACCTTTACCACCAAGCAAATTTTTCATTTCACCTTTACCTTCAGCTTTTTTATCGCCAAAGAGATATACATATTTTTTTTGATTTGTCATTTTTCTTTATTATTTTAAAATTAAATCTTTCTGCCTTAGGCGGATTGATAATTAATATTGATTTCTATATTTTTTTGATTGCAAATTTACAATAAAATTTATTGTTTATTATATAAATCTGTAAAAATATTATGGGAAAATTTTATTCCTGATTTTTTATCCGGTAATTTTATAATCTTGTAATCCTCTGACATGTATTGATTTATATGTTTGGAAACAATTTTTTAATATAAATGACTGAAGTTTCGGACTTGTTAAACTGTTGATATTCGGTATTACTATTTTAAAAAATATTATCAAAAACATCAGTAAATTGTTTATCATCAATAAATAACAATGATTTTACAATTTTACTCATAGTGTAGTACTTTTAACGACTACAATATTATTACTACTTTTTTTATTGTGCTAGAGGAAATTTCCCTGAAGGGGAAAAATATTAATAACTCCGTATTTACCCCGTTGGTCATATGACCTACG
>CAZZDX010000003.1:0-32291 GCA_964653185.1 uncultured Bacteroidales bacterium | reverse complement strand
TCTAATTAACCTAATTGACCTAATCAAATTCCAATTTCTAATGACCAATTAGACCCCGGCACATTGGATATTGGTCATTTTTTATGTCAATTATAATTTTTGTCTTTTATAAAATTTTATTTATCTTACGTAACGCTATCTTATATCTGCCTTAGGCGGATTACTCTAAAAAGTACCCAAACTCCCAATAACCCAATTAGGACTTGGTTCTTGGGATTTATTTAGAAATTAGAACAATTAGAAATTAGGTCAATTATAATTTTTGTCTGTCCAATATTTTTTCCACAAATTTTACCGAAGTCCCCTTAATCTTTTTCTCTGTTTAAGTTAGCTATATAAAACAGAACAGCAAAAATTATAAGAATATATAAGCCAAAATATATAAAATATATAAAATTCCAATTGGAAATATAATTTATTATTACAGTTGTCAAAATCATTGATATTAATGATATAGCAATAATTACATATACCACTTTTTTCTCTGAAAGTCCTAAATAGGAAAGATGATGCGTTGTATGATCTCTACCTCCTACAAAAGGTGATTTACCTCTCATAATCCTTTTTAAAACAACTACTGTTGTATCAATAATTGGAAGCATAAAAACTAATATAGATATGGTAAATTGTTTTGATGCTATAAGATTAACATATTTACAATTCCATAGGTATATTATTCCTGTTATAGCCAAAAAAATACCTAAAAATTGGCTGCCTGTATCTCCCATAAACATTTTTGAAGGATTACAATTATATGGAAGGAAACCAATAAGAGCACCAAGAATACCAATTAAAATTATTATATAGTAGTTTGTTAAATCATTTTGTAAAAAAACATTTAAAAGGATTGTTAATATTATTAATATAGAAATAACAGAAGTTACGGCATCCATATTATCAAGCATATTAACAGAATTCATTATACCAACCACCCAAAACATAGTTATAGCATAATTTAGAGGAAGGGACTGAAATATATGAATATATGTTCCTGTAAAAATCAATATTAATCCGCATACTATTTGTGTGGACAGTTTTATTAAAGGATTTGTGTTATAAGCATCGTCATAAAGTCCCATTAAAAATCCCAGTGTGCATGCAATTATAATACCTGTTAATTTTATATTTAACAGATAATAATTTTCTTTAATGATAAGATAATATGCAATAATTGAAAATAAAAAGATTATATAAAAAGAGATTCCGCCAAATGCAGGTTTTGATTGTGGACCCCAACGAATTATTGTGTCTTTTTTATCCCTTATGCCAAGTGTCTTTGAAAATTTTAGAAATAATTTGTTTATTAATATTGAGAAAACAATAGAACTTCCAAAAAAAAGCAGATAAATAATAATTAAAATATGGTTAGACATAGTAAAATGTTTATAAAAAAAAGACAGATATAATTAAAATGGACTTATAAAATTTTTAAAACAAGTTGCTTTTTTATCTTTTTCAGATACAATAGGATTAGCAAGTTCCCAATCAATATTTAAATTAGAATCATTCCATAATATAGTATGTTCTGAATTTTTATTATATGTCTGTGTGCATTTATATGAAAAGATGGTATCATCTTCTATGGATAAGAATCCATGAGCAAATCCTTGTGGTATCCAAAACATAAGTTTATTATGTTCTGAGAGAACTATTGAGACATATTTTCCATAAAAAGATGATTTTTTCCTAATATCAACAGCAACATCTAATACAGAGCCATTTATTACTCTTACTAATTTGCTTTGAGCAAAAGGAGGTTTTTGAAAATGCAAACCTCTTAACACATTTTTTTTAGACATTGATTGATTATCCTGCATAAACTCATAGCCAATACCTGCAAGCGTAAACTTTTTTTTGTTATATGATTCATAAAAATATCCTCTTTGATCATAGAATACTTCCGGCTCAACAATTAATAAATCTGGTATTTTCGTCTTTGTTATTTTCATTTAATTCTGAATAATTTATACAAGAACGATTTTTTTTTCTTATTATGATTAATTTTACCGTCTCCATAATAGCCATAGCCATAGCCATAGCCATAGCCATAGCCATAACCATAGCCATAGCCATAACCATAGCCATAGTAATTATGTTGAGGTTCTACAGCATTTAATATAATAGAAAGTTTTTTTATATTGTTATCATCAACCAATTTATATATATTTTGAATAAACATTCTTTTTGAATAATTAGCTTTTAATATGCATATTGGATAATCGGCTATTTGAATACTTTTCATTCCGTCGGTAACAATACCTATAGGAGGATTGTCAATAATTATGAAGTCATATTTTGTTTTTAGATAATTTATTATTTCATCCATTTTCTTACTAAAAATTAATTCCGAAGGATTAGGAGGAACTGGACCTGCCGTAATAAAATCAAGATTATCTAAATCACTATTATTAATACAATCATCTATAGAATCTTTTCCAACAAGGATTGTACTCATTCCTCTTTTATTTTCTATTCCAAATCCCAAATGAATTTTTGGCCTTCGCATATCCGAGTCAATAACAATTACTTTTTGGTTTGAAAATGATATTATTCCTGCAAGATTCATTGATAAAAAAGTTTTTCCTTCACCTGATACAGTAGATGTAATTGCTATAAGTTTTGGTCCTTTCTCATTTGAAATAAACTGAAGGTTTGTACGTATTGCCCTCAAAGATTCTGCAAATTGTGATTTTGGATTTTTATCAACAATTAATTGGGATATAGGAATATTTTCTTTATATTTTAGAACAGTACCTAAGAAAGGCACATCAGTATATTTAGTTATGTCATTTGCTGAAGTAATTTCATTATAAAGAAGATATTTGATAATTATTAAAATAAATGATAAGAAAAAACCTATCAAAAAACTGATAATATATGTTTTTTTATCATTAGGATAAATTGGAGCATCAGGTATTCTTGCTTTTTTTAAAATAACATTTTGTGATACATAACCTGCTTTTGCAATAGAATATTCAGCTTTTTTTTCAATTAATTGATTATAAAATTTTTCATTAACAGAATAAATCTTCTGTAACCGACTCAATTCAATAGCATTATATCGTTCTGATTTTTTGAAAAGGATATCCTGATTTTTCTTGATTTTTTTATTTATTTCCGTTTTTCTTAATAATATATTATTTTCAAGAGTTTTTATACTTTCTATCAATAATTTTTTTTGTATATTTATTTGATAATTTATTGCCTCAACTTGTCTGCTGTCAGGAGTAACTTCATAAAGCAACTGTTCTCTTTTAAGCAAAAGGTCTTGTAAAGAACTTAACAGATTAGATACGCTGCCTTTAAGTTCACTTCCCGACATAATAGCTATCAGTTTATAAATATCAATATCATTGTTTTCTGATAAATTTTTCTTTATTTCCAATAAAATATTTTCTTCTATTTCAAGTTTAACTAACTGATTTTCAAAATCATTGACTCTTGAATATAATGTTGGAGGTAGTTCTAACAGCAAATCAGGTTCTATTTTGTTTTCTTTTTTAAAATCTTCTATTCTGGTTTCTGATTCTGATAAAGTGTCATAGATAGTTTTAAGTTTTTCGTCAATAAATTTTAATATTTTATCAGAACCTTCAGCTTTTTTCTCTATATCATATACTTTAAATTCTTCAACAATTGTGTTTATAACATCAGAAGTTCTATCTGCATTTCTATCACGGAAGCTTATTTGTATTGTTTTTGCAGCTTGGTTTAGAACATTTACTTTTAACCTTTTTGAATAATCAGGTACTATATTGTCAGGATTATTTAATATAAAAAAATAAGAGTTATGACTTAATATTTTTTTTTGTGCAATTATATTTTCAAATCTTGTTATATCAATATTCAAGTCAATTTCAGGAAATATTACTTTATCTGTAACATTTCCGCCCCACCATCTATCTTTATCATTTACAGAATAGGATATTTGGCATTTATTTTTTTCGGAAAAAGTAATATAAACAGGTATTCCATAGATATTTGGATTTTTAACTATTGCTTCTATTTTAAAAGGAGAACTTTTGTATAATTCTGTGTTAAGGACAGCTCCTTTTATGTAATAGCTTATTTTAAGAGGAAGTTTAGACAAAGTTCTTTCTAAAAATAATTGAGAACGCAATAATTCTATTCTTTTTGATAAGTCATCTTCATAAAGGATATTGTTTGTTTCAAAAATTTTATTTACATGGGTTTCTGTATCTAATTGTATTATTGCATCTGCTTCAAAGACAGGATGAGTATATCTTAAATATATAAAAGCTATTCCAAGAGCAATAAGTATAAAGATAACAGGTAAAAAAATATTTTTTTTAAAAAAATAAAAAAATAGTTTTATATCAAGCTCCTCATTAATATTTGAGATTTTTTTTCTTTCAGCCATTTTTACTTATTTAAATATTCCATAAATTAATAGGGCAGTAGATACTAATGTTAAGTAAGGCATAATTATTTCAAGAATCTCCTGTGGCGCTCTGTTACGAGGTTCAACATAGATTATATCATTGGCTTGCAGAACCAAATTTGCCTGTTTCATTCCTTGTATTGTTGATAAATCTATCAAATATACTTTAGGATTATTCAAATCACCACGTATAAGCTTTATTTTACGGGCTTTACCATCTGATATTCCTCCTGCCTCAGCTAATGCTTCAAAAAGAGTTGTATTAGTATTTGACAAGGTGAGCACTTTGGAATTCCCTCCTCTCCCACCGGGGAATATTATAACACGATTATTCGTAACTTTTAATTGAACAAAAGGATTGTTATAAAAAGACGAATATTTTTTCTCCAGCATTTTTTCTGCTTCTCTAATTGTTAATCCACTTATTGGTATTCGTCCAAAGATAGGGAGTTTTACTTTACCATCAAATTCAACTAAATAAGTTAAGTTGTTATCTCTTGAAAGATTATTACTAGCTGATATAGGGTCAATAATTTTTTCTCCATCATTAGTAAAAATACGAAAAGATAGTTCGTCATTAGGTGCAATTTTATATTCTTCAATAACAGATGTTTCGGGAAATTTTGAATATTGAAAATGTTTTCCTGTCCTTAGCATCTGACTGGGATTAAGCACACTGCAAGAGGACAATAATATAATAAATGTTAAAAATAAGATTATTCGTTTCATAAAAAAATTGATTAAGCAACAAAAGTAATAAAATTATTTGTTAGAACATTAAAATTATAATATTTTAATAAGTTAATTCTATCACAAATGTTAGTTATACTAAATTGATTATACCAACGGGTTATCATATCGGTTTTTTGTATTGCTGTTTATCATCAGTTTAAAAGATTATTGTATAAATTTTTCATATCATTTATCAGTCGGATATAATTAAATTTATTTTTTACTGTATCCCAGCCCTTTTCAGATAAATTGTTTCTTAGGTCATCATCTTCAACAACAGACAACAGATTTTGTAAAAATTTATGTTCTTCTTTAATATCAGAGAGTAAAGCTGTTTGATTTGGTATTACCACGTCTTCTATGCCACCTACATTTGTAGATACAACAGGTTTGTTAGCTGCCTGAGCTTCTATCAAACTTACAGGCGTTCCTTCATTTAATGATGTTAGTGTAATAATATCCATTCCCGCCATAACAAAGTCAATATCTTTTATCCATGATGTAAAAGTTAGTATTGATTTTTGTGGTTTGATGTTATAATCTGTAAAGTCAATATCTAATTCTTTAGCTTTGTCTTTGATATTAGCATTTTCTTCTCCATCACCAATGATAAAAGCTCTTATTTTTTTGTTTGAATTATCGCTTACATATTTTAAAGCTTTTATAAAAAGCTGATGATTTTTTATAGGTACTAATCTGCCTATGATACCTATTGCTATTTCATTATCATTAATTTTATATTTTATGCGAAATTTTTCCCTTTTTAATTCCATATTTTCCTGGAATTTATTCAAATCAAATCCTAATGGAATAACTTTTATTTTATCTTTTTCGCAGATATGATATTTATATATTAAATCTTGTTTTTGATTTTCACTTACAGCTATTATTTTCGTAGTTTTTTTTGCCAGGATACGTTCTGCTTTTTTATACAAACAGGATTTAATATTGTTAAAATATGCATCAAAGACAAATCCGTGAAATGTATGAATAACAACAGGTATATTTAAGTCAAATGCAGCTTTTCTCCCTAAAGCACCTGATTTTGAAGCATGGGTATGAACAATGTCAGGTTTAAAATCCTTAATTATTTTTTTAATTTTATTATAGGCAATAATATCATTTATCGGGTTTAAAGTTCTTTTTATTTCAGGTATAATGATAGGATTAATGCCTAAACTCTTTGGTATAAATTCTGAATTTGCTTCGGTTTTATCATTAACACCGCCTATAAGCAATGTCTCATACTCAGGTGCCATATATTTAGTTAAATATGCAACATTATAAGTAGGACCACCTAAATTAAACCTGTTGATAATTCTTAATACTTTTGGCATTTGTGAGAGTTGTAAATATAAATTATGGCAAAGTTATACTAAAAATTGTTATATTGTTAAATTGTGAGTCCACTCCGAAAAATCAATCAGGCAATTGCCTGATTGATTTGTTAAATATCGCTGTCATTCTGAGGGCGAAGCCCGAAGAATCTCATTCATAATAGTACCGGCACTCCAAAGAGTATTTTTTTATATTGATAGTTCGTTTACGAAAAAGATTCCTCACTTCGTTCGGAATGACAGTACTTTTCAAGTACTTTTTTATTTTTGGAACAATGTGGTGAACTAGCGAAGCGATTTCACTGAAAGTAAACTTTACAAATAGTCATTAACAACAAATGACAGCAAAGCCAAATGACTATAAATGACAGTGAGCAAAGCGAACAAATGACTACTAATGACTTAATGCTATTACGCAAAATATAACAATTCAAAGTATATATTAATCTTTATATATCACTTTTTTCCACCAATACTGAAATACAATCAATCCCCAAATTTGTGCATGTATATCTTTAGGGTTGTTAGAAAATAATCTCTTTTTTAATTTATTTATTTCATCCAAGTTAAAAATATTTTGCTCTATAATAAAATTCTCATCTAATAACTCATTGATTATCATTGGTTTAAGTTCTGTTCTGAACCATTTAAGTAAAGGCACTTCAAATCCTTGTTTTGGACGATTGTATATTTCTTTGGGCAGATAATCTTTAAAAGCGTCTTTTAATATTTTTTTCCTTATGCTTTTATCAATTTTATAATTTGAAGGTATAGATGATACATAATTTACAAGTTCATGGTCAAGAAAAGGGACTCTTACTTCAAGAGAATTAGCCATTGACATCATATCAACCTTTGTAAGCATATCATTTTGCAATACAAGATGCATATCAGAATACAACACATCATTTATATTACTATTTGGTTTAATGTTTTTTGTTATATCATTTTTCCTTTTAATATATTCATTTTTATCAAATTCTAATTTGAGTAATTTTTCTGCTTGTTTTTCATCGGTAAGACCACACCAAAGCCAGTATCTTTGTTTTTCAGACAGATTTACTCCTTTTGCAAATCTGCTTAATTGTCTTATTTTATTTTCTATGTTAGAATTTCTTGATTGAGGTAGATTGTTCCATATTGGTGATGTCCATTTAACCAGTTTAGATAATGTATTCTTGTTTCTAATTTTATATTCTGCCATATATTTATTATACCCGCCAAACATTTCATCAGCGCCATCTCCTGACAGAGCAACTTTAACATGTTTTTGTGTATATTTACTTAATATATAAACTGCAAGTGCAGACGAATCGGCAAATGGCTCATCAATATATTCAAGCACATTATATAATACAGAAAATAAATCATCATTTGATAAGATAAATCTTGTATGGTTGATTTTATATTTATCAGCAACTAATTGTGCATAGCGAGTTTCATCAAAAAGAGGTTGGTCTTTAAATCCTATAGAAAAAGTATTAAGATGTTTTGTGTGTTTTGACGCAAGAGCAACAATAATTGACGAATCAATTCCTCCGCTTAAAAAAGCTCCTAACGGCACATCAGAAATCAGACGTTTTTTGACCGAATCATCAAGAATTCTAATTATTTCTTTTTTAGTATTGTTGTAAGAATATGAAGTTATATCATTTTCATAATATGGTATTTTATAATATTCTGTTTCTTTATAAGTATTAAAGTTATTACTAATTTCTAAATAATGTCCTGATTTTAATCTTTTTACATTTTTAAAAATTGTGTTATGGGTTGGGATATAGTTTAGTTGTAAATAATTGTAAAGTGATACATTGTCAATATCTTTATTAATATCAAAAGCTAATAAAGCTTTCATTTCCGAAGAAAAGATAAATTTTTCTTTATCTCTGTATATTAATAAAGGTTTTATACCCATTCTATCTCTCGCTATAAATAGATATTCCCTGACTTTGTCATAAATAGCAAAAGCAAAAGCCCCATTTAATTTGTTTACAGATGAGGAACCTTCACTGATAAACAGATAAAGCAAGACCTCTGTATCACTTTGAGAATGGAAGACAATACCTTTTTTTATTAAATCCTTTTTTAATTCTTTGTAATTATATATTTCGCCATTAAAAACTATGGTATATCTCCCTGATACATCAGTAAAAGGTTGTGAAGCAGCATCAGAAGTATCAATTACAGAAAGACGAGTATGACCTAAGGCAACATTTTTATTTATATAAATTCCATTATTATCCGGTCCTCTTTTTGATAATACAGAAATAGCATCATTAATTTTATATAAAGATTTTTTATTATTATCATTTAAAGAAATTATCCCTACTATTCCACACATATAGATATTTTGTAACTCGTATGTTTGTCAAAAATGTTTACTATAATTATACTAAAAAAAAATGCCTAAAATACTTAAATTTTAAAATGCCTAAAATATTTAAAATTCAAAATGCCTACGAATAATTAATGACAACTAATGACAGTGAGCCCCGATATTCATCGGGATAAACTCCGCGAACAAATGACTTTAAATGACGGCAAAGCCAAATGACTAAAAATATTACGCAAAATATATCTATCAACTGTTATATCCCGACAAATCTACCTTTTTTGAAAAGATATAATTTTAATTTTACCATAATTTTTGAGCTGTTATATGATAATCAATCACGGAAATCATCAAAATCTTACAAATCAAGTTGTAAACTCAAATTTTATCGTATAATTGTAACAGTTCCTATTTCTTCTTCTTTATCTCCGGAATAAGAAAAATTTAAAATATAATAATAAACACCATCTGGTGCACCTTGTCCATCCCATTCATTTTTGTAATTACTTTTTTCATATATTTTCTGACCCCAACGGTTAAAAATTATGAGATTATTTTCAGGATATAATTCAATATCAGTAATAACAAAATAATCATTACTTCCATCACTATTAGGCGTAAATACATTTGGAACAGTTACACCGCAAGGAATATTTCCAATATTATATTCTTCTGTATAATCACAATTATTTACATCAGTAATTGTAAGGGTATAATGTCCTGCACATAATCCTGTTATTGTAGTTGTTGCAGTATCTCCATTACTCCATGAGTATGTAAACGGAGGATTTCCATACGATACAGTAACAGAGGCAGTCCCATCAGCATTACCACAGTTTTCATTAGTAAAAGAGGTTATTATTGTTGGACTATCTGGCTCAGTTATCACATAAGGACCTGTAGTATCAGTACAGCCAAAAAGATCTGTTACTATTAAGATATAACTTCCTGCAGTAATATTATTCAAATCAATATTTGTCCCTACTATATTACTATTTTCATCTTCCCATATATAAGAATAAGGAATTGTGCCTCCTGATACAGTTATTCCTGTAATTGACCCTGTTAAATAACTACAGGCAGGATCTGTAATAATTATGTTGTTATCATCTATTGTCGGACCTGGTAAACTAATTAAAGTTGCTTGTGAATGCTTATCACAAGGGCTTGCATCGCGAACAATTATGTCATAATCCCCGGAACCCAATCCTGTAAAAGTATTTCCTGATTGAAATGTTACTCCATTATCTATACTATATTGCAAAGGTGGCACTCCTCCACTTGCATATATAATTATTTCACCGTTGTTTGCTCCACAAAACGGATCAGTAGTTACAATACTATCAATCACTGTAGTGCAGTTACAATCTTCAACAGTTATAACAACATCATCATATACTGTTGTGCAGTTATTGGAATCCTGAACTGATAATGTATATGTTGTAGTTACTGTTGGGCATACATTAGGCGTTAAAGTGTTTAAACCTGTCATATCTGTTGTAGGCGACCATGTGAATGCACCTGTATAACTAATTTCAGGATCATCAAATTGAATACACCAACCAAAAAATGTTCCCATACTCAACATATTACTATTTTCTACTCTCATTTTCCATATACCATTTGCCAGACAACCAGCCATGTCATCCAAAGACACTCCTGCTGCAGGCAAATAATTACCCATATATGGTGAAACACCAGATGAAACAGGTGTAATAGCATCAACAGTAAAACATGTAAACGAAAGGAACATTCCTCCATAAATTTGTCCACTGGTTACTCCTTCAGGAATTAATGTTATTTCTGTTCCACTGGGACAGATTAGTTTTATTGTAAGAGTAGATATATCTCCCATTGTCATCATAAGGCTAAAACATACAGATAGAATAGAACCCGAAGTTATATTTGTCATATTTAAGCCTGCAACATTAATAGGGATTTCTACTCCTCCAAGTACTAACATATCTCCACTGTTGTTACAAAATTCTGGCTGACTGGCAGGACTTACTATTACTTCTGCCTGTCCGTTTATGTCAATACAATCACCATTACATATTGTAGTATCAGATTCTGCAGATACATTTATATCAGGATTTACAACATTTACTCCAACATTACCGCTACAAGTATCAGTAGTTCCGTTAGTCAGCAGAACTGTATATGTTGTAGCTGTTGTCGGACATACAGGTGTTGGATTTTGCTGACCTTGATATCCGTCGTGTGTCCATACATAATAATAGCTGGGATCATTTAAACCTATCTGGACATTATCTATTCCCCAGTGGTCATATTCATTACCGCTTGTAGAATTTTGCCACCATCTTATCATAGTATTGGTTGTTTGAGCTGCAATAGGTATTTGAAAGCAATAGTTGTTCCATGAAGTCATAGTAGGGTCATAGCCACCGTTTGGGTCAAAATAGTGAATATCAATCCAAGTCGTGCCTCCATCTATTGAATATTGCAGATGTACTCCTTCATCAGGCAAGTCCACTCCCTCACAAGGAGAAGCATCACCTTGTGTAGCATATCTCATATCAAAACATATTGAGCCACCAAGTGTTAAATCAAAAGCAACCGAAGTAAGAGTTCTTGGTTCAGGAGTGGCATCACCCATCCACATATGAATAGCATCGCCTGGAGTTGGTCCCGGACCACAAGGGTTGGTAAATGTTGCAGCAACTGTTGCATCCCATCCTGATCCTGGTGTTCCGTCATTGAAATTATTATTTAATACAAAAGTGCCGGCATTACCAAATGCTGATAAGCTTGTACATTCTCCGCAGGTAATTGTCTCTGACTCTGCATGTGCAGTAACACTACATTGAGAATAAGAATAATTAATACTTGTAACTAACATTAATATTAAAAAACCAAAGTGTAAATTTTTGTAAACCATTTTATTTATTTTTTAATTACATAAACATTAAATATTAAGTTTTATAAAATTTTTAATGATAACTTGATATAAAAATATACTTCAAAAATATATATATTTTTTGAAACATTACTTGTTTATTCCTAAAAAAATTTAAAATTTAGACAAATTTGTTCTTTTAAAGCATAAAAAAGCTATTTTTTTATTTACTTATTTTTAAATAAAACAAAGAAATATAACTATTTACCAAATTTTGTAACAATTTTCTCCTTAGATAAATAAAAAATCAAATTTAATAATATATATTTGCAATATAATTTTTATTTTTAACTAATTTTTTTTAATAATGAATATTGACACAATAGAAATAATAATTGGTTATTTAGCTTCTGTTATAATTGCTGTTTCAATGCTTATGAGTTCAATTATAAAACTCAGATGGTATAATTTAGTGGGAGCTCTCTTATTTTCAATATATGGATTTTTAATCGGAGCATTGCCTGTAGGAATAATTAATGCTTTTATCACTCTCATAGATATATATTATATATACAAAATGTATTCAAAAAAAGAAAGTTTTAAAATCCTTGAAATTGAAAATAAGAATATTTATCTAATAGAGTTCCTAAATTTTTACAAACAATGTATAAGCAAAATCTTCCCTGATTTTAGATATAATTCTAAACAAAATAGTATTAGTTTTTTTATATTAAGAAATCTCGCTGTCGCAGGTATCTTTTTAGCAGAAAAATATGACGAAAAATCACTGCTTATAAACTTGGACTTTGTAATACCTGAATACAGGGACTTTAAACTTGGAAAATATATTTTTGTAAAAAATAAAAAATATTTCTCAAATCTTGGATATGAAAAATTATATGCTATTTCAAATAATAAAAAACATACATCTTATCTAAAGAAAATGGGATTTATAGAAAAAATAACTGATGGAAAAACCTTCTTTGTTAGAGATATAAATTGACATTACTAAAATTTTAACAGCTCTTCATACAACATTTTTATTGGCAAACCCATAACATTAAAATAAGAGCCATATATCTTTTCAATACCTGTATATCCTATCCATTCCTGTATTCCATAAGCTCCTGCTTTGTCATAAGGTTTATAATTACTAACATAATAAGAGATTTCCTCATTGCTTAAATGCTTAAAAAAAACATCGGTAGAAGCATAGAATGTCTTTGTTTTATTTACCGACCTGATACAAACGCCTGTAATAACTTTATGCTTATTATCTGACAGCATTTTTAAAATTTTTACTGCCTCATCATAATTTTTTGGTTTGCCTAAAATTATACCATCTAAGCATACAATAGTATCAGCAGTAATCAATATTGTATTATGATCCAAAGCTGATAAATCAAAAGCATCTGACTTGACTTTACATAAATAAACAGCCATCTGTTCACAACTCAACCCTTTGGGATATGTCTCCTTAACTTTTTTATTTATTACATTAAATTTTATGCCAAGACCTTCTAATAAATATTTCCTACGCGGAGACCCTGACCCAAGAATTATTTTGAACTTATTAATTTTATCTAAAAACATATTTTTTCATTTGAGAATAAAAATCAAATATAAAATTATAATTCTATCTGAACATTTTTTAGTAATTTTAAAATTTTTTATTATCAGCAAAAAAATCCAAACATATTAAAAACAATGAACTTATTTCAAAAAATAAAAATCTTCATTCTTTTATTTATAATTATATTACTTAGTTATTTTATACTCTCATCATGCTCTAAACAAAGTAAAAATTCATTAACAAAAAATAAAATTTATTCAAAAGATAGTGTTATTACAGTAAAAGTTAATAAAGAAGATAAACAAAATGATTATTATAACGAAGACCACTTGCGATATGAAGATTATATATATAAAGATGATATAAAAACCGTTTTGCTCTATAAAGATGGATGGGAACTGTCTTTGCCAATAATAGAGCTAAATAGTGATGAAAAACTAAAATTATCTTTTGATGACCTTGATACTGATACTAAAAATTATAAATATACTATAATACATTGTGATGCGTTATGGCAAGCTTCTGATATTGCCAAATCAGAATATATAGACGGATTTACCCAGGATTATATCAATAATTATCAATTTTCTTTTAATACCATCCAAAAATATACTCATTATGAACTAATATTCCCAACAGAAAACTTAAAAATCACTAAATCAGGTAATTATATCTTAAAAGTATTCATTGATGAAAATGAAAAAGATATAGCTTTTACTAAAAAATTTATGCTCTTTGAAAATAAAATTACTGTCAATGCCAGAGTTAAACAAGCCACTGATGTAAAAGATAGATTTTCTAAACAACAAATAGATTTTACAATCAACTATGACGGATATAAAATAGATGACCCTTACACAAACATAAAAGTAATAATCACCCAAAACCGACGATGGGATAATGCTATATTAAACCTTAAACCTGTAATGATTAAAAACAATCAACTTATATATGAACACGATTATGATTCCAACTACAAAAATGTTATTAACGGAGGCAATGAGTTTAGCCATTTTGATATAAAAAGTATTCGGTATAACTCTGACAGAATAAAAAAAATTACTTATGACAGTTTAGGAAATCATGTATTTTTATTAGATGATAATGTTCAAACCTTTAGCCCTTATTATTCAAAAAAAGATATAAATGGTAAAAAATTTATTAAAACTGATGACCCTACGGTTACAAACAGTAATATTGAAGCAGATTATGTCTATGTTCATTTTTCTTTACCCTATAAAAATACACTAATAGATGGAAGTATATATGTATTTGGTGCTCTCACAAACTGGCTTTTTACAAAAGACGGAAAAATGAAATATAACTATAACAAACACACTTATGAGACCTCTATTTACCTAAAACAAGGATATTATAATTATCAATATGTATTTCTTAAAAATGGAGAAAACATCGGTGATGAAACTTTTATTGAAGGAAATCACTCTGAGACAGAAAATGATTATACAATATATGTTTATAATAAAGAAGCATTTGATTTTTATGATAAACTTATTGCTGTTAAAAATTTAAATTCTACACAAAATAATTGATTTTTTTTTTTTTATTAAAATAAATTTTACTTTTGCATTTTTTAAAAATTTGGTTCAGTAGCTCAGCAGGTAGAGCACATCCCTTTTAAGGATGGGGTCCTGGGTTCGAAACCCAGCTGAATCACTAAAAAATCACACAAAATTCTTCAAATATTATTCCTAATTACCCTTCTTACAAAAAAACATCTACATAAAATTCTCTCATTTTAAATTATTTTTTTTATTTCTTTTTTTATTTTTATTTTTGCTTTTATTAATAAAAATTTTATTTTTGTTAATTCATTTTCTTTAGCTAAAAAGATATAATAACTAAAAAATTTAATACTCATGAAAAAAAATACACAATTCAGCACAATATTTATATGTGCTTTCATTTTATCCTTATTTTCAATTAAAGGATTTACTCAAACAATTGATAAAAATTGTATTGATGGAAAAATATATTTCAAAATCAAAGATGATGTAAACCTGTTTATACCATCTATAAAAAACAAAGTAAACATTTCAGACGTACCTTTTATAGATAAAATAAAAAGTAAATATAAAATTACTAAACTCATTAAGCCATTCTATACGGCTGATGATTCTAAACTCCAAAAGACATATTCCGTAAAATTTGATAATTATTTAATGGTTGACCAGTTAATAAAAGATTTACAAAATAATAATATTATTGAATATGCTGAAAAAGCTCCTCTTTTTAAACTATTATACACACCAAATGATGAATACTATGGTAATGTAGGTGGTCTTTTTCTTAGTGCAAATGCAAAATGGCATCTGGACAAAATTAATGCTGAAGCAGCTTGGGACATATCCAATGGCTCGCCAAATGTTAAAGTAGCAGTTCTTGATAATGCTATATGGACAGCTCATCCGGATTTGCAAAATAAAATTGTTGCAGAAATAGACCTTGCTGATGATGATAATGACGCTTCTCCTCCTAGCGATACTTTAGTATGGTCGCACGGAACACATACATCAGGACTTATAGGTGCTGAAACAGATAATAATATCGGCGTTGCCTCAATAGGTTATAATATAAGCATTATAGCTGTTAAAGTTGCTGAAGATGTCAGCGGAGGAATGTCAGCAGGTTTTGAAGGTATTGTATGGGCTGCTGATAATGACGCTGATGTTATTAGTATGTCATGGGGTAGCTCGCAATATTTTGTAACAATGCAAAATACTATTAACTATGCTTATAATAAAGGTTGTGTATTAGTAGCTGCTTCTGGTAATAATGGAGACGGAGCAGAAGACCCTAATAATGTTAATTATATAGGATATCCTGCTGCATTAGACCACGTAATAGCTGTTGGCTCTACAGAAGAAAGCGATGTGATGTCTAGCTTTTCTGAATATGGCGACTGGATAGATGTCTGCGCACCTGGTGGCTTCGCAACAGGTGGACTTTCTTTCTTCTCAATATTAAGTACAACATATTGTGATGCAGGCAGCATACTATCAGGAGGCGGAGGAGCAGCAGATTATGGCGTAACCGGCAAATATGAACTAATGCAGGGAACTTCTATGTCCACTCCTATTACAGCAGGTCTTTGCGGACTAATGCTTTCTGTAGATTCAAACCTAACACCTGATAAACTAACAATGATATTAAAAGCTAGCTGCGATAATATTGAATCACTGCAAGATGCAGACCATGTAGGTATGAACGGAGCAGGACGAATTAACGCAGGTAATGCCTTACAAATGGTACTGGACTCTATGAAATCTATAATACCTGACTTTACCGCAAATACTCTTATGATTAATCAAGGCGGAAGTATAGATTTTACTGACCAAACAATAGGGAATCCTGTATCATGGAACTGGACATTTGAAGGAGCATATCCAAATACTTCAACAGACCAAAATCCAACAAATATTGCTTATGATATACCGGGAACATATAATGTTACTCTTACTGTCCAAAATGATAGCGGTGTTATTGCTACAGAAACAAAAAATAGCTATATTTTTGTAAAAGCACCTTCTTCAAGTGCATGGATAGAACAGGCAACTCATTTCAACACACCATACAGAGGTATTTATCAAATTTCTATTGTAGATCCTAATATTGCATGGGCTTATGCTTACAATGGTGTAGCAACAACACAAAACGAAATTTACACTTTGGATTTTGTAAAAACATTAGATGGTGGTGAGCACTGGACACCCGGCACAATAACCGGAGTACCATCAACATATCATATAGGATGTATCAATGCAGCAAGTGCTACTAAATCTTGGGTTACTATGTGGAACGATAATGGTGGTGGCACTGTCTTTGCAACTACTGACGGTGGCGCAACATGGAATATGCAACCAACAGCTGAATTTTTAGCTCCTAACGGATTCCCAAATGTCATACATTTTTTTAATGAAACAGATGGCTTCTGTATGGGCGACCCTAATGCCGGATATTTTGAATTATATACTACTACTAACGGCGGCAATACATGGACAAGAGTCCCACAAGCCAATGTTCCTGATAACTTATCAGGAGAAATGGGCTGGACAGGTGTATATGATACCTATGGAGATACTATATGGTTTGGAACAAATAATGGTCGTATCTTTAAATCAAATGATAAAGGTATGACATGGAACGTCTATACAACAGGACTAAATGATATTCAAAAAATTGCTTTCAACAATGGACAGGAAGGTATTACACAGGAAATTATATACGATACGCAAACAGGACAAATCACTAATTTTGAAATGAAAAAAACCTCAGACGGCGGTGAAAACTGGGCAACTGTTAGTATGACAGGCGACTATTTTAAATCAGATATAGACGCTGTGCCTGAAACACCAGGTATGTATGTCTCTATCGGCTCCTCTTATAATCAGGGAATGCACGGCTCTTCTTTTAGCTTGGACTATGGCTCAACATGGACTTTGCTTGATACTGTTCAATATACATGCGTCAAATTTTATGATATACAAACAGGATGGGCAGGCGGATTTAATTTAGATGAATTTATAGACGGAATTTATAAATGGAAAGGTATTATTCAGGTATCAACTATGCCTTATGGTCCTTTTTGTGCAGGCGATTCAATAGATGTTGCAGCAAAAATAATGCAAGCTTTTAATGCAGGTAATATATTTACTGCTCAACTATCTGACGCTAACGGCAATTTCTCTAATCCTGTTAATATTGGAAATATATCTGCTACAACAACAGATACTATACATACTATCATACCAATTTCAACACTAACAGGCACAGGATACAGAATAAGAGTAACCGGTTCTGACCCTGTATTAACAAGTTTGGATAATGGCATTGATATTAAAGTAAATGCTATACCAACAGTATATGCCGGCTATAATGACTCTATTTGCTACCTGAATATATACCAATTAAATGCCAATGCATCAGATTATGACTCATTATCATGGACAACATCAGGAACAGGCAGCTTTAGTGATACAACTATATTAAATCCAACTTATACGCCAAGCATCGCTGATAGTGGAACCGTTGTTAATCTTATTCTTACTGCATATTCACAATGCGGAATATCTTCAGATACAATGTATTTAGAACTTATAACAAATGCAACTGCCAATGCAGGTCCCGATGTTTCAACATGTCTCGGTGACTCTGTTAATCTGTTAGCAAATGGTGGAGACATATATATATGGGCACCTGCTACAACTTTAAGTAATCCAAATATACAAAATCCTTGGGCAAGCCCAACAGTAACAACAACTTATACAGTAACTGTAACAAGTGGTTGCGGCACAGCATTTGATGATGTTGTTGTAATTGTAAATCCTTTGCCTGATGCAACTATTACACAGGCAGGTCCAACAACATTTTGTCAGGGTAATGAAGTAATCTTAAATGCTAACACTGGCACAAACTTAACATATCAATGGAAAAAAGACGGAACAGATATTATCGGTGCTGTTGATTCTTCTTATATAGCTCAGGAAAGCGGAAACTATACCATTGTTGTAACTAATAATTTTATCTGCTCAAATACTTCATCTTCTGTAACAGTAACAGCAAATCCTTTGCCTGATGCAACTATTACACCATCAGGACCAATATCTCTGTGTGAAGGTGATTCAATATTTTTGAGCGTTTATAATGATACTGCATGTATCTATCAATGGTTTAAAGATGGTGATACAATACCCGGAGCAACAAACAATTATTATACAACTTATGAAGATGGTAACTATTCTGTAAATATAATTAATACTAATACTTCATGTAATGGTAACTCCCTTAATGTAAATGTTGCTGTGCATCCAATACCTGCAAAACCAACAATTGTTATAGATAATGATATACTCTATTCAAGTGAAGTTCATGGAAATCAATGGTTTTTTGACGGAGACACAATACAAGGAGCAACAGAAAGACCTTATGAACCTACTCAAACCGGCTCTTATACAGTTCAGGTTACAAGTGAATATGGCTGCTCTTCTGAAATGTCTGACCCTTATGAGTATGATGTTAGCATAAATGAAATTACTGATAATATAAACAATATCAACATATTTCCTAATCCAACAAATGGCTCAATAACAGTTGAATTTAATGTTAATAAGAAACAATCCGTAAATATCAGGATTTATGATATTATTGGAGATTTTATATATGAAAAAAATCAAGATTATATTACCGGGCATTATACAACTATTATTGATTTATCAAACATCTCAAAAGGAATGTATTATCTTGTAATCCAAACAGATACTGAAATTTATAAAGATAAAATTATAATTGAATAATTTTAGTAAAAATTTGTCAGGGCTTATATACTGGTTTTGGGTCATAATTTGCGTTTTACCATAAACGCCATCTCTACTCGTAGAGAGGGTTAGGGGTGAGTAAAAAAAATAAAAAAACGCAAATTATGACCTTTCAAAGTATAAAAAAAATAATTTATAGTTTAGAATATTTTTATTTAAGAGAAAGATATAATGACAAACTTTAAAGAAAAAGTTAATTTAATTTGGCAGGTAGCCGACTTATTACGTGGCGATTACAAAAAATCGGACTATGGAAAAGTGATTTTGCCTTTAACAGTTCTAAGACGACTGGACTGCGTTCTGAAACCAACCAAAGAAAAAGTTTTAGATTACTTGCCAAAAATCCAAAATAAATCAGATAACGCAAAAGATTTAATTCTAAATAAAATTGCCGGACATAACTTCCATAACCGCAGCAAGTTTGACTTTGAAAAACTAAAGGATGAACCAGATAAGATTGCTGCAAATCTGCGTAATTACATCAATGGATTTTCTGCAAGTGCAAGAGAAATAATAGAATATTTCAAATTTGATGACCAAATAGAAAGAATGGACGACCCAAAGGCAGACATTCTTTTTCAGATTATACAAAAATTCGCTGAAATTGACCTGTCTAATATGGGCAGTATGGAAATGGGATATGTTTTTGAAGAACTTATCAGAAAATTTTCTGAACAATCAAATGAAACCGCCGGAGAACATTTTACACCAAGAGAAGTAATTAAATTGATGGTAAATGTTCTTTTTATTGCCGATAATAAAACCCTGACAAAAGAAGGAATTGTAAAAACTCTTTACGACCCGGCTTGTGGCACTGGCGGTATGCTTTCCATTGGCGAAAAACATTTGAACAACTTTAACAATAAAGCAAAACTCGAGGTCTTCGGACAAGAGATAAATCCTGAATCTTATGCAATCTGTAAATCAGATATGCTGATAAAAGGACAAAACCCTTCAAATATAAAATTCGGAAACACATTTACCGTTGATGGATTGGAAGATGAAAAATTTGATTATATGCTTTCAAATCCACCTTTTGGTGTTGACTGGAAAAAAGCACAAAACGTAATTAAACCCGAACACGAAAATAACGGCTATTCAGGACGTTTTGGTGCAGGTCTGCCAAGAATAAACGATGGTTCCTTACTTTTTCTGCAACACATGATTTCAAAGATGAAACCTGACGGCAGTAGAATTGGAATTGTTTTTAATGGCTCGCCATTATTTACAGGACAAGCCGGTAGCGGGGAAAGTAATATCAGAAAATGGATTATTGAAAACGACTTGCTTGAAGCTATCATTGCTATGCCCGACCAACTTTTTTATAACACTGGAATTGCAACTTATATTTGGATTATCAATAACAGAAAAAGTGCCGAACGAAAAGGTAAAATTCAACTAATAAATGCTACCGGAGCAAAAGATGATGAATTAATTGGAGAAAATAAAAGAAATTTTAATCGGTTTTATGAAAAGATGACCAAAAGTTTGGGCAATAAACGTAAGAAGATTGCGGAAAACGGAGAAGAAAAAGGCATTGGATTTATAACCAAACTATATGGCGATTTTGAAGAAAACGAATTTGTAAAAATCTATCCAAATGAGTTTTTCGGTTATCAGCGAGTTACAGTAGAACAGCCTTTACGAAAAAAAAACGGTGAAATAGAAAAAGACAGCAAAGGAAAACCAAAACCCGATGCAAAATTGCGTGACTATGAAAATATCCCATTCCTGCAAGCTGTAAAGACGCAAGGCATTACGTCTCTTATACCCCAAACCATTGAAGAATACTTTGCTCGTGAAGTAAAACCTCACTTGCCAAACGCTTGGATTGATGAGAGTAAAACAAAGATTGGGTATGAAATAAATTTTACAAAGTATTTTTATAAGTTTAAACAACTGCGTTCATTGGAAGAAATTAAAGCCGACATTCTGACATTAGAAAAAGAAACAGTTGATTTAGAAAAGAAAATTTTTGATTGATAATGTCATTATATAAAAATAAATATCGTGTTGAATCAACCCGTTTACAAAATTGGAATTACGGATGGAATGCCAAATATTTTGTTACGATTGTTACAAAAAATAGAAAACATTTTTTTGGTGAAATTGAAAACAAGAAAATGATATTATCAGAAATTGGTGAAATTGTTTGTAATGAATGGTTAAAAACATCTGATATACGTCCGGATATGAATATAAAATTGGATGTATTTTGTATTATGCCAAATCATTTTCACAGTATTATTGAAATTGGGAAAAATAAATATAATAAACGTGATTTGAAATGCGATTTGAACCGTAGAGACGCAATGCATTGCGTCTCTACAACCAACAATACAACCAACAATACAACCAACAATACAACCAACAATACAACCAACGAACCAACCAAATCAAAAAATAAATTTGGACCACAATCAAAAAATCTGGCATCAATAAAACGCGGGATTAAATCTGCGGTAACAATTAAGGCACGAAAAATTAATCCAAATTTTGGCTGGCAATCACGATATTACGACCACATTATTAGAAACGACGGTGAATATCAACGAATAAAAAATTATATCATCAACAACCCCAAAAATTGGAAAGATGATATATTTAATACGGAAAATAAATAATGATAAAATACGACAAATATAAACCCAGCAATATTGAATGGATTGGTGAAATCCCTGAATATTGGGAAGAAACCCTTTTAAAATATACATTAGACGATATTATTTGTGGGGGAACCCCGTCAACTAATAATTCAAATTATTGGGCAACTGATAATAACGGCATTCCTTGGGTGTCAATAGCTGACATCACTGAAAGTAGTGGAAATCTTTATAAAACAGGAAGAAAAATTACTATAGATGGTTTAAAATCAAAGAATTTAAAAATTATTCCAAAAGAAACATTGTTAATTTCAATTTTTGCTTCACTTGGAAAAACAACTACATTAAAAATTAATGCTTCTGTTAATCAGGCAATTTTAGGTTTAGTTGCATATAGAAAATTGAATAAAGAATTTTTAAAATTTTATTTGAATTATATTGAATATTTCATTGGATATTATTCCAGTTCTAATACCCAAGAAAATTTAAATTTAAATAAAATTAAAAATTTACCAATTGTAATTCCACCCAAACCCGAACAAACCGCCATAGCCAACTATCTCGACCGCAAAACAGCCGAAATAGACGAACTAATATCACAAAAGCAACAACTACTCAAACTCTACGAAGAAGAAAAAACAGCCATTATTAACCAAGCAGTAACTAAAGGTATATACGATAATAAAGATGGTGATGGTGGTAAAGACGCACGGCAGTGCGTCTTTACAAGCAACCCGCACAGCTCAACTCAATCCCGCGTCTCATACAAAGATAGTGGTATTGATTGGTTGGGGAAAATACCTGAACATTGGGAATTGAAAAAAATTAAGCATTTATGTTATGTAAAAGGTCGTGTTGGTTGGAAAGGTTTAAAATCAAGTGAATTTCTACAAGAAGGTTATTCCTATTTGGTGACTGGAACTGACTTTAAAACCAGTAGAATTAACTGGAAAAACTGTTATCACATTGATAAAGGAAGATACGAAGAAGACCCATATATACAATTAGAAAACAGAGATCTATTAATTACAAAGGATGGAACAATCGGCAAACTTGCAATTGTTGAAAATTTAGATAAACCTGCTTGTTTAAATAGTGGAATTTTTGTTGTTCGATCATTATTAAAAACATTTTCAACAGAGTATTTATATTGTATTTTAGATTCAAACATTTTTAAAAAATTTAATTCTTATACTTCTTATGGTTCTACTATTCAACATTTATATCAAAATGTTTTTGTTGAATTTGCATTTGGAGTTCCTTGTATTGAAGAACAAACCCAAATCGTCCAACACATAGAAACCGAAACAGCCCTAATAAATACCAAAGCAGAAAAAACAAAAAAACTAATTGACTTACTTAAAGAATATAAAACAGCACTTATTTCGGAAGTTGTAACAGGAAAAGTTAAAGTAATATAATATCAATATATTTGCATTATGGAAATAGAACAAACACAAATAGAATATAAAAGCCTGAAAAAGGCTTATGGAGCAAAAGCCAGTTTAAAGGAATTGGCAGAAACCTGTGTTTGTTTGGCTAATGCCCAAGGTGGGATGTTGTATATAGGTGTTGAAAATGAAAATAAACTACCACCCGTTAACCAGCAAATCAGTCAGGAAATTGTTAATGATGTTCTATCCCGCTTGCGTTCTTTAACCGATAGCGTTGGTTTGGGCGATGCCATAATAGAAACACACGAAAACGGCGGACAGTATTTTTATTTCAAAATTTTCCCTACAAGCCGAACTATTGCTACAACATCATCAGGTAAAATATTTTTACGCATTCAAGATAAATGTTACCCTATAAGTGGAGAAGAAGTAACACGTTTAGCTGCTGAAAAAAATGCCTTTCAATGGGAATTGGTTGAATTAAAATTATTTAATGTCAATCAAATACCACAAAAAAACATTGATAATTTTGTTAGCGAAATTTACACTTCAAAAAGGGTCAAAGAAAGTGTAAAGCAAAAAGACGATTATGAAATATTAGAGCATTACAACCTGATAATTAACCAACATCTTACAAATCTTGGTGTATTGTGGTTAGGCACTGCCCAAATGCGAAGCAGAATATCTTATCCTATTACTATGCAGTATATTGTATATGACGAATATGGTGAAAAAATCAAAAAAGAAACCTGGCACGATTACGAATTAAATCCCAAAGAAATAATTATTGATATTGAAAACAAGGCAGGTGAATTGCAATATTATTATGAATTTCCTCAAGGTTTATTCCGAAAAAGAATAAGACAATATGCTTCTGAAGTAATACGGGAGTTTTTAATTAATGCAATTGCTCATAAGAAATATACAATATCAGGAGATATTTTTATTGAAGTATATCCGGATAGAATGGAGATAACTAATCCTGGTAATTTGCCCATTGGTGTTACATCTACAAATATTTTGCATCGTCGCCATAGACGGAATCCTCATCTTATTCGGATTTTTCACGATTTAAACTTAATGGAAGGAGAAGGATCCGGATATGATTTGATTTATGAAATTAACAGTAAAGAGAGTAAACCTTTTCCTGTAATATTGTCGGACTTTGATTTTATGAAGGTAGTTCAAAGTTCTGAAATCATTGACGAAGAAGTTGTTTTTCTTTTAGAATACATTTCAAAACATTATCAGTTATCACAAAAACAGTTTATTGCTTTAGGTATTATTGCTCGTGAGAAGAAGATTCTTGGAACTGAACTGTCAATTCAATTACAATTATCCGAAGAAGACCGTTTGCGTTCTTATGTTAGCAAATTATTAGATGAAGAAATATTAATTGGTCGTGGTATTCGAAAAGGGAAACAATATTTAATTAATCCTGAATTAATAAAATCTTCAAAACTAAATATCAAACCAAGTTTGAAAACAATTGAACCACATAGATTAATTGCTTTAATAGAAAGCGATTTACAAACTTATCCAAGCAGTACTATTAGAGAAATACATAATAGGATACCTGATGTAAATTATAAAGATTTGCAGAAAATAATATATAAAATGGTAAAAGATGATATAATTAAAACTTATGGTGCCTCAAAAAACAGAACTTATTTGTTGGCATAAAAAAAAGAAATAAAAAAGAAATAAAAAAAGAAAAATTGTAATTGCGTGTGATACAGAGTGTTGCGTTGTTACATTTCTTTTTTTTATAAGAAAAGAAGAAAAGAAAATTCAAGAATGTACATTCAATTTAATATAGTTAAAATGATGTGACCAAGATGTGACTAAACTTGTTAATAACTTTGTATGTATTTGATTATCAGTCTATATTTATATGATACTAATGTGATTAAACGAAAAATATGAGCAAAATAACTACCGAAAATACATTTGAAACTGCTATTGTTCAGTCATTAACCGAAAATGGTGGATATTCACAGGGCAATGCACCCGATTACAGCCCTGAATTAGGATTATTTAAATACGAAGTATTGAGTTTCTTACAAGAAAGCCAACCCAAAAACTGGCAAAAAATTTCATCTGTTCACGGTGCTGATGTTGATAATCGTATTATCCAACGCATCTTTAAAGAAATGGATTTGCGTGGTAGTTTGGATGTTATACGCAATGGTTTTATTGATTATGGTGTTCGTTTTAAATTGGCTTTTTTTAAACCTGAATCCGGTTTAAATCCTGAAACGCAAAAACTATATGATAAAAATCAATTAAAAATAATTCGTCAGGTTTATTACAGCAGTAAAAATAAAAATTCTGTTGATTTAGTCATTTCGTTAAACGGTATTCCAATTGCCACCATAGAACTGAAAAATCACTTTACAGGTCAAAATACAGATAATGCCAAAAGACAATATGCAACAACACGCGATAACAGAGAATTACTTTTTGCTTTTAAAAAACGTGTATTAGTTTATTTTGCTGTTGACGATGAAGAAATTTTTATGACTACTAAAATCAATGGCAAAAAAACATACTGGCTACCATTTAATAAAGGATACAATAAAGGAAAAGGCAACCCGCCAAACCCAAATGGTTACAAAACTGATTATTTATGGAAAAAAATATTAGTGAAAGGCAGTTTGCTTGATATTGTTCAACGTTTTATCCATTTGCAAGTTGAAGAAATTAAAATAGATAAAAAAATATTTAAAAAGGAAAAAATAATTTTTCCACGTTATCATCAATTGGATGTTGTAAGAAAAATTATTGCCGATGTAAAAATAACAGGTTCAGGAAAAAATTATTTGGTTCAACATTCAGCCGGATCAGGTAAAAGTAACTCAATCGCCTGGTTAGCTTATCGTTTATCAAGTTTGCACAACAACGAAGATGAACGAATTTTTGACAGTGTAGTTGTAGTAACCGACCGTAGGGTTTTAGACCAGCAGTTACAAAATACAATATACCAGTTTGAGCACAAAACAGGTGTAGTCCAAAAAATTGATAAAGACAGCAATCAACTTGCTTATGCTTTAGGTTCCTGTTCTCACATAATCATTACAACATTGCAGAAATTTCCATTTGTTATTGACAAAGTGGGTGATTTACCTGACAGGAAATATGCTGTGATAATTGATGAAGCTCACAGTTCGCAAGGTGGCGAAGCCCACAAAAAAATGAAAGAGGTTTTATCTTCTAATAATAATGAAGTAAAGACGATTCATGAATCGTCTTTATATGAAGAGAACGATTACACAGCAGAAGATTTTATAAGAGAACAAATTGAAAAATCAGCAGCAGCACGAGGGCAACAAAAAAACATTTCGTTTTTTGCATTTACTGCAACTCCTAAATATAAAACGCTTGCCGTTTTTGGTGAAAAAGGTAAAGATGGAAAACCAAAATCGTTTCATCTTTATTCAATGTGTCAGGCAATTGAAGAAGGTTTTATTCTCGATGTTTTGAAAAACTACACAAACTATGAATTATATTTTAAGCTCTCAAAAGCCATTGAAGACGACCCGCAGTTAAATAAAAAGAAAGCGACAAGAGCTATTGGACGTTTTGTAAATTTCCATCCTCACAATTTAGCTCAAAAAACAGAGATAGTAATTGAACATTTTAGGCAGGTAGTTGCCAAAAGAATTGGTGGCAAGGCAAAAGCAATGTTTCTTACATCTTCCCGTAAATTAGCAAAAAGATATTTTGAAGAATTTAATCACTACATAAAAGAAAACGGATACGATAAGGATATTAAAATACTCGTGGCATTTTCAGGATATGTAATTGATGATAATTATCCTGATGGAGTTTCTGAATCACAATTGACCGGTTATGGCGAAAAAGAACTACCAAAAATATTTAACCAAAATGAATACAGAATCTTAATTGTGGCAGATAAGTATCAAACAGGTTATGACCAACCAATGCTACATACAATGTATGTTGACAAAAAGCTATCAGGTGTTAAAGCAGTTCAGACACTTTCAAGATTAAACAGAACAGCACCAGGCAAGGAAGATACTTTTGTTTTAGATTTTGTGAATGACAGAAAGATAATTTTTGAGTCATTTCAGCCCTATTATGAAAAAACAATAGTTGCAGCAGAACCGAATATAAATCATTTGTTTGATTTAAAAATGAAATTAGACGAGAAACAAATTTTTTGGCAATCAGAAATCGATGCATTTGCAAATATTTATTTCAGGCCAACAGGTAAGCTGACAACAAAAGACCAATCACGTCTTTATGCTTTTATTGACCCTGCTATTGACAGATTTAAGGCAATTGAAACAGAAGATGAAAAAGATGAATTTAAAAAGAGTTTACGAACGTGGACAAATCTTTACGCTTTTCTTTCTCAAATAATGCCTTTCACTGAATCTGAATTTGAAAAATTTTATGCATATACAAAACTTCTTCAAACTAAATTACCAAAAAGAGAATTGTCTGAAAGTTTGCAACTTGATGATGAAATTGCAATGGAATATTATCGCCTTCAAAAAATAAAAGAAGGTTCTATTGATTTAGTAAAAGGAGAAGATGGCGAATTAGATGGTTTGAGTGAAGCGGGTATAAAAAGAGCAAAAGTAGAAAAAGCACCTTTATCAGAAATTATAGACATATTAAATGAACATTTCGGAACTGAATTTGAAGAAGCTGACAGATTGTTTTTTGAGCAAATAGAATCTGAATTAATACAAGATGAAACTTTGCAGACACAGGCAAAGGCAAATAAAATTGACACATTCAAATATGCTTTTGAAGATATGTTTTTAAATAAACTAATAGACAGAATGGACCAAAATCAGGAAATATTTGATAAAATAGTTGAAAATAAATCATTTGGGAATTTGGTAAAAAAATTAATGTTGAAAAAAGTGTATTCAAAAATAAATGAAGATGCCCAACTCTAATTGCATACACATTGGCAAACACAGAGCCAAAACTTGCAAAAGAGTATGCCTGCCCCAACGCACTGAAAGATAAACTGAGAAAAAAATGCAACTGGCTATAATAAGTATATAAGTCATTGGCAGGAAAAAGCTAAATTGATAATATAAACATAAAAAATATATCAGCGGTTTGATAGTGAAATGCAACAAAATTAATTATTAAAATATGAAAAAATTACAAATAAAGACCTGTTTGTTTTTTGCAGTTATACTACTGTTGCCTTTTATCGGAAAAAGTGCAACATATACAGTATTAAACACAAATGATTCAGGAGCAGGTTCTTTAAGACAAGCAATAGATGATGCAAATGGTTTAGGTACAGATATTATTGAGTTTAATATTCCCAATACTGACCCTAATTATGATGCTGTTAATGGAGTTTGGGTTATTACTCCTCAATCGGATTTGCCTTACCTTACGACAGGAAATACAATTATTGACGGCACATCTCAAACATTATATCAGGGTAATACTAATATATATGGACCTGAAATAGTTATTGACGGCTCTAATACCATACCACAGTGCTTTATTCTCCCTTCTTCCAATAATCAGATAAAAGGATTAATCATTGGAAACTTTACTTATGGAGTACAATTTTATGGTAGCAGCTCCAATCAGAATGTTATAACCGAATGTTATATAGGCATTGATTATACCGGAGCAGCTTCGTTTTCTAATGATATTGGAATCACTATATCTAATGATTCGTATAATAATGATATTATCAATAATGTGATTTCAGGAAATATCACTGCTGGCATTGTCATACAAAACAGTAACAATAATGAAATTTATGGCAATTATATCGGCACAAACTACTTGGGAAATGATACGGTTCCCAACGCTACCGGAATACTTATTGATAATTCGATAAATAATTATATTGGGAGTGCTTCTTTTTCAACCAGAAATATTATATCAGGAAATTCTAATAATGGAATTATAATTAATGGAAATATAAACAGCAGCAACTATATAAAAGGTAATTTCATTGGAACGGATGTTACGGGACTTCAAAAATTATCAAATTCTTTCGGGATTGTTCTTACCAATTCCGGAAATAATGTCATTGGCGGAACAGCTTCATCCGAAAGAAATATCATCTCAGGAAATATTGAAAATGGTATCTTAATCAACGGAACCGGCGCTGAAGAAAATGAAATACTTGGAAATTATATCGGCGTTGACTCAACAGGACTAAATATTCTTGATAATCATGTCGGTATTATTATTAAAACTAATGCAGATAAAAATATAATAGGAGGCACTGATATTGGTGCCAGAAATATAATTTCAGGCAACTGGGAAATTGGTGTTTATATTGAATCGTCAGATAGCAATATTGTTATTGGTAATTATATAGGTCCTGATGCTACCGGATTAAACCCATTGAAAGTAAATGACACTCTTTATCAGGCAAACGGAATTGAGCTAAATACAGTAGCAAAATATAATGTTATTGGTGGCTATACTGCGGCGGAAAGAAATATCATCTCAGGAAACAGGGTATATGGTATGATTTATTATGGACAGACATCTGAAAATTATTTAGTTGGAAACTATATTGGCACTGATGTTACAGGAAATAATGCCATGCCTAATGCTACAGGTATTTGCGTTGATGCTTCATCCAATCATAATTATATATACGAAAATGTGCTTTCGGGAAATTTTAGCTATGGAATATTTCTGGTAACAAACGGCACTTATTATAATGAAGTTAAAAGAAATATGATTGGAACTAATGTTACAGGAACAGATACAATTCCTAATGAGGTGGGTTTATTACTTGCAGGTGGTGCCAGATATAATATTATTGGAGGTTCATCTTTTACAGATGCAAATGTAATATCCGGCAACAGATACGAAGGAATAGAAATTGCTGATAATTTAACATACTACAATGAAATAAGTTATAATTATATTGGGACTGACCCCACAGGTTCCATTGCTTTACCAAATATAAATGGAATCGGATTATCTGCATATCCAAAACATAATACAATTAACAATAATGTGATATCCGGAAATACTGAAATTGGACTGATATTATATGAATATGCTGATAGCAATATAGTAACTAATAATTTGATTGGCACTACAAGTAATGGCGTTTCCAACCTGGGAAACGGACTGTCAGGAATTGTGATAAGAGCAGGTGCAAGCAATAATTTTATTGGTGAGCCCGGTTTTGGAAATATTGTTGCTTTTAATAAAAATGGAGGAGTTGTTGTAATGGATTCAACATCCACAAATAATAGAATATCCGCAAATTCAATATTTCAGAATGATATACAGGGAGGAATAGATATTTTTCCGCCAGGAGTGAACAGTAACGATGCAGGCGATAATGATACAGGACCAAATAATCTTATGAATTTTCCCGTTGTTACTAATTCAATATGTGATTCAGCGTCAGGACATTCAACGGTTTTCGGCACATTAGATACACAAAATCCGGAAAATTGTATTGTTGAAGTTTTTATTGCAGATCCGGATGCAAACGGATATGGAGAAGGTAAAACTTATATTGGTAATGCTATTCCCGATAATTCCGGCAATTGGTCAAATGCTTTTACAGGAATTACAAGCGGAGATGAAATTACAACAACCGCAACTGATGAAAATGGTAATACTTCTGAGTTTTCGCTAAATTTTACGACAATAGTCAATATAAAAAATCCTGACACTATAAATCAGAATATTTATGTTTATCCAAATCCTTCATCAGGACAATTTACTGTTACCGGAGATAATATTCAAAGTATAGAAATTATTGACATTACAGGAAAAAAAATAAAACAATATATAATCGTTAATAAAAAATTTACAATTGATTTAACAACTGAGTCAAAGGGAATATATTTTGCAAAAATTTTTACTTCAAAAGGAGTTGCTTTTAAAAAATTGATTGTTCATTAATACCTAAAATAAATGAAACAAATTTTAATTATTTCAATACTTGTATTAAGTGTCTGTTTCAATATCAAAGCAAATATTTTTACAGTTACAAACACTAATGATTCAGGTATCGGTTCATTGAGAGAAGCAATTGACTATGCAATATTTACTTCTGGCACACACACAATTGCCTTTAATATTCCAACTTCAGATACGGGTTACAATGTTACAACAGGCGTATGGACAATTCATCCTCTTACAACTTATAGTTATATTACATCAGGAAATATTACCATTGATGGCTCAACACAAACAACCAATCAGGGAGATACAAATCCATTAGGACCTGAAATAGAACTTGATGGAAGTAATAATACTATTGATTATGCTTTTAGTGTTATCAATGTTTCTAACATACACTTTAAAAAACTATGTATTAAGGACTTTACTATAGGAATTCAAATATTTGGCAGCTCATCAACTAATTGTAGTATAACAGGATGTTATATTGGCATTGATGCTACTTCTGTTGATACATCAGGAAATTATATAGGAATTGAAATCATTGGCGGACCTTCAAATATAATAATTGGAGGAATCACTGCTGACGAAAAAAACATTGTATCGGGCAATGAACATATAGGTATTAGATTGGTTGATGCAAGCAATAATTTTGTTATTGGCAACTATGTTGGACTTGACAGAACAGGCATGATAGCTATGGGAAATTATGATGGAATTAGTATTGAAGGAGCTGCTATGCACAATATTGTTGGAGGAAATAATACGGGCGAAAAAAATATTATTGCCGGTAATTACGCTTATGGAATACCCGTTTTCGGAGCCGG
>CAZZDX010000002.1:0-34597 GCA_964653185.1 uncultured Bacteroidales bacterium | reverse complement strand
CAATTAGAAATTAGGTCAATTAACAGTTATGAAATTTTAAACTGTGAACGGTTACAAAAATTTCAATTTCCTTATCTAACAAAAAAATATATTCTAAATCAGATATTTTTATTTATTATATAATCGTCTGTATATTAAGCAATTACACTTTTGAGCAAAAAAAAGTTATTAACAATTTAAAAAAAAGTGGTATAAAGTGGTATAAAGTGGGAAAAGTTTTTATATATTTACGCTTTTAAATTATAAAATAATGATAAATATCATCGGAGTATATGAATGTAAGGCAGATACAAAGTCTAGATTGATGTTTCCTGCTACTCTAAAAAAACAATTATCAGCAGTTATCAACAATGGATTTGTTATCAAAAAAAGTGTATTTAATAAATGTCTGGAATTATATCCAATGGCAGAGTGGAGCAAAGAGATTGTAAAAATAAATAAACTAAACCGATTTATTAAAAAAAATAATGACTTTATAAGAATATTTATGGCAGGAGTAAGAATAGTGGAGTTGGATATAAACGGAAGATTATTAATACCAAAAGACCTTATAAAATTTAGTGAGATTAAAAAGAACATTGTTTTGTCTTCTGCTGTCAATAGAATTGAAATATGGGATAAAGATAAATATGAGAAAACTGTCTTTGATGAATCTGTTGATTTTGGTGCATTAGCCGAAGAAGTTATGGGTGATAAAAATAATTCTGATATATAAAATGATGTATCATAAACCGGTATTATTAGAAGAAAGCATAGAGGGTTTGGCAATTAAACCTGATGGAACTTATGTAGATACTACATTTGGAGGAGGAGGACATTCTAAAGAAATACTTAAGAAATTAACCACGGGCAAACTTATTGCTTTTGACCAGGATCAAGATGCTATAAAAAATAAAATTGGTGATAGTAGATTTATATTATTAAAACAAAATTTTAAATATATAAAAAATTTTTTAAAGTTTTATAAAGCTGTTCCTGTTGATGGTATAATAGCAGATTTAGGCGTTTCTTCATATCAATTTGATACTCCCGAAAGAGGTTTCTCTACAAGATTTGATGGAGACCTTGATATGAGAATGGATAAAGATAAAAAACTTACAGCAATGAAAATTGTTAATGAGTACACTTATGAAAAGCTAAAGACAATATTTTTTGAATTTGGAGAAATCAAAAATGCCTCAAATCTTGCAAAAAATATTATAAATAATAGAAACAAAAAATATATAAAGACAACAAGTCAACTTAAAATAATAATCGCTTCTTGTGTTAAAAAAGGAAAAGAGAATAAATATTATGCCAAGGTATTTCAGGCATTAAGAATAGAAGTAAATGACGAATTAAACGCCTTAAAAGAAATGTTATTGCAAACAACTGATGTGCTAAACACTCATGGAAGATTAGTTGTCATTTCATACCATTCATTAGAAGATAGATTAGTAAAAAATTTTATTAAATCAGGAAATTTTGAAGGTATAATTAAAAAAGATTTCTTTGGAAATTCTTTAATACCATTTAAAAAAATAAATAAAAAACCTATTGTCCCAAAACAAGACGAAATATTTGACAATAGCAGATGCAAAAGTGCAAAATTAAGGATAGCAGAAAAAATTTAATAAATAATGACAGATAATATAAATAATACAGTAAGGAAAGAAAAAAAAACAGGATTGAAAAAAATTTTTCAAATGTTGCTTGGCGGAAATATCTTATTACAAAAAAATGTTATAGAATTCTTGCCATTCATTTTTTATTTGACTTTTCTCGCTATACTATATATAGGAAATACATATTATGCAGAAAAAACAATACGAAATACTTATACAGTTAAAAACCAACTTAAAGAATTAAGATATGAATATATAACTACAAAATCAAACCTGATGTTCAAAAGTAAACAATCAGAAATAATAAAACAACTTGAACAGAAAGGAATTGATTTAAAGGAGCCAAAACTTCCTCCTATTAAAATTTTTTTACATAATAATTAATAATTCAAAATGCTTAAAATACTTGAAATTCAAAATTTGTAATCCGTAATCAATTAATAATGAACTAATTACGAAAATATAAATGCCGTCAGGCAATCATGTTCGGCTACTGACGAATGCCTGATCCAACGGTATAAACATAATGAAAGATATTAAAAAAGACATATTATGGAGAATTTATTTAATATACCTGTGTGTGCTATTATTTGCTTTTGTGATAATAGGAAAAGTTATTAAAATACAGTTTGTTGAAGGTGAACAATGGATAAATAAATCAAAAAATTCAACTTTAAAATATTTTGATATTAAAGCTAACAGAGGAAATATATATTCTGATGATGGAAATCTACTTGCTACTTCTTTGCCTTTTTTTGATGTAAGAATTGACTTAATATCAAATATTGAAGATAAAGTTTTTTATAAACAAATTAATTCTTTATCTTGTTGCTTGTCAACACTTTTTAAAGATAAAACTAAAACACAGTATAGAAATGCTCTTATAAATGCCAGAAAACAAGATAATAAATATTTTTTAATAAAAAGAGATATAACTTATGACCAGCTAAAAGAAATGAGATCTTTTCCAATACTTAAACTTGGGAGATATAGAGGTGGAATGATTGTTATTAAAAAAGACAAACGAAAAATGCCTTTTAAAATGTTAGCTTCAAGAACAATTGGTTATGACAGACCGGGATATCATGTAGGATTAGAAGGAGCTTATAGCAAGATACTGAAAGGTGTTAATGGAAAAAATTTAGAACGAAAAATATCCGGAGGAGTATGGATACCCATTAATGATGAAAATCAAATAGAACCGGAAAATGGGAAAGATATATTTACAACTATTAATATAAACATACAAGATATAACTGAAAATGCTTTGCTATCACAATTAAAAAAATATGATGCCGACCACGGAACAGCAGTCCTGATGGAAATAAAAACAGGAGATATTAAGGCAATAGCAAATTTGAAAAAAAATAATGAAGGCGAGTATCATGAATCATATAATTATGCTATAGGCGAAAGTACTGAACCTGGCTCAACATTTAAGTTGGCTTCTTTAATTACTGCTATTGAAGATGGCTATGTTAATCTAACAGATAGTGTTGAAACAGGAGAAGGACTCTTTTATTATTATGACCATAAAATGAAAGATGATAAATATGGCGGATATGGTAAGATTACAGTAAAAATGGCATTTGAAGTATCTTCAAATATTGGAATATCAAAAATTATTACTAAATATTATTATAAAAAAGAACAAAAATTTGTTGATGCTCTTTGTAAAATGAACCTAAACAAAAAAACAGGAACTGAAATATCAGGCGAAGGTTCTCCTCTTATAAAATCACTGTCAGATTCTTTATGGTCAGGCGTTACTTTACCACAAATGTCAATAGGTTATGAAGTTAGATTAACACCTTTGCAAATACTTACATTCTATAATGCTGTTGCTAATGATGGAAAAATGGTAAAACCTAGATTCGTTAAGTCAGTTCAATATCATGGCAAAATTATCAAATCCTATTGTCCACAAATAATTAATCCTTCGATATGTTCAAAAAAAACTATTACAAAAGTTAAAAAAATGCTTGAAGGTGTTGTGCAAAATGGCACAGCAAAAAATATCAAAAATGATAGCTTCAAAATAGCAGGAAAAACAGGAACTACACAGCTTCTTAATAAAGAATATGGATATAAATATAAAACCAATAAATTATATCAGGCATCATTTGTGGGATATTTCCCTGCTGATAATCCAAAATATTCATGCATTGTAGTTATAAATAATCCTACTCAAAATGAATATTATGGAAGTATTGTAGCTGCTCCTGTATTTAAAAAAATAGCTGAAAAAGTATATGCAACATTATGTACACATAAACAACCTATTAATAATTCTGATAAAATATCTCCATATATTGCTAAAGTTGGTAACAACAATGATTTTAATATTATTTACAAAACCCTTGGATTATCTCCTGATATTCCTGATATTAATTCCGAATGGATTATAGAAAAAAATAATTCATCAGACCTTTGCCTGACGAAATTTTATAAAAAAATTATTGATTATAACATAGTGCCTGATGTTAGGGGAATGAAACTGAAAGATGCTGTTTATATATTGGAAAATCAGGGATTGTCTGTTAAAATAAACGGAAAAGGAACTGTAAAAAAACAATCAATAAAATATGGAACTAAAATTATTAAAAATGAAAAAATTGTTCTGTATCTGTCTTGAAAATTTAAACAAAATTTAATATACACAAATATTAGAAATACAGATAAAAATTAATTTATAAACAAGTTGAAATTACTAAAAAACATACTTGGCAATATTAAAACAGTCAAAATTACAGGACCAACAAATATTAAAATTAGTTCTGTAAATTTTGATTCAAGAAAAATTGCTAACAAAGCACTGTTCATTGCTGTTAAAGGAACAAAAACAGACGGACATAATTTTATTAGTCAGGCAATTAAAAATGGTGCCATTGCTATTGTATGTGAAAATTTACCTGAAAATCTGAAAAATGATATAACTTATGTTAAAGTTAAAAATACAAGTTTGGCACTTGCGTATATAGCATCAAATTTTTATGATAATCCTTCATACAAAATAAAATTAATTGGCATTACCGGCACAAATGGAAAAACAACAATAGCAACTTTATTATACAATTTGTTTCGCTCACTCGGTTATAATGCAGGATTGATTTCAACAATAAACAACAAAATCAATGATAAAGAGATAAAATCAACTTTAACTACTCCTGATGCTTTACAATTAAACTCTTTGCTAAAAGAGATGGTAACTAATAATTGTTCTTATTGCTTTATGGAAATAAGCTCACATTCTATTGCTCAAAACAGAATTGCAGGACTTAATTTTACTGGAGCAATTTTTACAAATATTACTCACGACCATCTTGACTTTCATAAAACATTTCATAATTATCTGAAAACCAAAAAAATGTTCTTTGATAATCTTCCAAAATTAACTTTTGCCCTGACAAACATAGATGATAAAAATGGAAATATAATATTGCAAAATACAAAAGCAAAAAAATATACTTATAGCTTAACACATATCGCAGATTTTAAAACTAAAATTATTGAAAACCAATTTTCCGGCTTACATCTGAATATTGATGGAAATGATATATGGTGCAAATTAGTCGGAAAATTTAATGCTTACAACTTACTGGCAATTTATGCAACTGCCATTATCCTTGGCAAAGACAAACTTGATGTCTTAACAGCTATTAGTAACCTTAATCATGTTGAAGGTAGATTTGATTTTATAAAAACTCCAGATAATATTATTGCAATTGTTGATTATGCTCATACTCCGGATGCCTTAAAAAATGTTTTAAACACTATTTGTGAAATTAAAAATAAAAATACACAAATCATATCTGTTGTAGGAGCAGGAGGAGATAGAGATAAAACAAAACGCCCGGTAATGGCTGAAATAGCGTATGAAAAAAGTGATAAACTTATACTTACTTCTGATAATCCACGCTCTGAAAACCCTGAGAATATCATTAATGATATGGAAAAAGGAATAAAAGATAATCCAAACAATAATAAGGTAATATCTATTATTAACAGGAAACAGGCAATTAAAACAGCTTGCGCATTGGCACAATCAGGAGATATTATCTTAATAGCAGGAAAAGGACACGAAAAATATCAGGAAATAAATGGTGTTAAATATCCTTTTGATGATAAACAAATTTTAAAAGATATTTTGTTAAATAATAAAGACAAAAAAAATTCCTCCTTAAAAAAATATGTTAAAGGGATTGATTGAAATTACAAATTTTGAATATTGAACTTTGTACTTTGTGCCTTTGGACTTTGAAACTTGAAACTTGAAACGATAAACGACAAACGATTGAACTTGAAACTTTATAATTCATAATTCATAATTCATAATTAATATGTTCTATTACTTATTTAATTATTTAGACACGGAACTTAACTTCCCGGGTGCAGGAATGTTTCAATATATATCATTCCGTGCCGCTCTCTCTGTTATAACTTCATTAGTTATTACAATTTTATTCGGAAAAAAATTAATTAATTTCTTAAAAAGAAAACAAGTAGGAGAAACTGTCAGGGATTTAGGACTAGAAGGACAAAAAGAAAAACAAGGCACTCCTACAATGGGTGGACTAATTATACTCGGAGCTATTTTAATACCTGCTTTGCTTTTTACAAAACTGGATAATATATATATAATTTTAATAATTATCTCAACTGTTTGGCTTGGAATAGTTGGGTTCATTGACGACTATATTAAAGTATTTAAAAAAGATAAAAAGGGCTTGGCAGCTAAATTTAAAATATTAGGGCAAATAGGACTTGGATTAATAATAGGTATAACTATGTATTTTAATGATTCAATCGTCATTAAAGAAAAACATATTGAATCAAAAATTACTTATCAGGAACAGACAAAAAAAAACATAAATAATAATGATAAATCTTTTAAAGCATTATTTAAAGAGCCGGTAAAATCAGTAAAAACAACTATACCTTTTATTAAAAATAATGAATTTGATTATTCTGTCCTGTTATCATGGCTCGGTAATGATTATAAAAGGTTTACATGGCTAATATTTATACCTATAGTTATATTAATAGTATGTGCTGTATCAAACAGTGTTAATCTTACTGACGGCTTGGACGGATTAGCCACTAGCTCTTCTGCTATTATCGGTGCCACATTAGGAATACTGGCTTGGGTATCAGGCAATCTTGTATTTGCTGATTATCTTAATATAATGTATATACCTAATATAGGAGAACTAACTGTATTTGTCAGTGCTTTTGTAGGAGCATGTATCGGCTTTATGTGGTATAATTCTTATCCGGCTCAGGTGTTTATGGGAGATACAGGAAGTTTGGCTATAGGCGGTATCATAGCTGTATTTGCAATAATGATACGCAAAGAACTATTATTGCCTGTGCTATGCGGAACCTTTCTTATAGAAAGCTTGTCTGTAATAATTCAAGTGAGCTATTTTAAATATACCAAGAAAAAAAATGGACAAGGAAAAAGATTCTATCTCATGGCTCCTTTACATCATCATTATCAAAAAAAAGGATGCCCGGAACCTAAAATAGTAAATAGATTTATGATTATTGGAATATTTCTCGCTGTCTTAACTATTATAACATTGAAAATCAGATAAGAAAATTATTAGAAACTTGGAACTTGAAATTATGAATTATGAATTATGAGTTGTGAGTTGTGAGTTGTGAGTTGTGAGTTGTGAGTTGTGTGCTTTGAACTTGAAACTTTGAACTTGAAACTTAAAACTTGGAACTTGAAACTTGGAACTTGAAACTTGGAACTTGGAACTATAAATGGAAATTAAAATTAATTAAAAATAATGTCAATAGAAAGTTTAGCATTGCAAGGAAAACAGAATATAAATAGAAATATGGCAGAAGCAATACCTTCTAAAATATTTAATATCAGAAAACAAATTATTAAAGAATGTCTTTCTGATTTTAAAAATATTGAACATAAACTGGAATTTATTACAAATGTTCATGGCATTGAGTTTGTGAATGATTCAAAATCAACAAATATAAACTCAACATGGTTTGCTCTTAAAAATATGACAAAACCCGTAATATGGATTGCTGGCGGACAAGATAAAAATACTGATTATTTTATGCTCAAAGATGTTGTAAAAGAAAAAGTGAAAGCAATAGTTTGTATTGGAATTGATAACAGAAAATTACATAATGCTTTTGCTGATAAAATAAAATTTATAGCTAATACAAAATCAATGGCTGAAGTTGTCAGCTTTGCTTATTATCTTGGAAAATCAGGAGATGTAGTTCTGCTATCACCTGCATGTGCAAGTTTTAATTTATTTAAAGATTATGAAGACCGTGGACGACAATTTAAACAAGTAGTTAGAAATCTGTAAAAAAAGATTGAAAAGATTTATGGATAGAAGGACTTGTAAAAAAATAATTTTTTTAATCATTACAATTATTACAATATCTAAAGAGTAATATTTTATAAATAAATTCAGAATGCTAAATATATTAAATAAATTAAGAGGCGATAAAGTTATATGGACAGTAGTAATCATATTGTCTGTCTTTTCTATATTAGCAGTATATACCTCTACCGGCTCTTTAGCATATAAAAAACAGGGAGGAAATACAGAGTTTTATCTCATCAGACAACTTATTATTATATTATTAGGATTTGTTTTTATCTATTTAGCCCATCTGATTAAATATACTTATTATTCACGAATATCACAAGTAGCACTTATTATAGCTATACCTCTTCTTATATTAACCTTTGCTATTGGAACTAATCTTAATGATGCAAGCCGTTGGTTAACTTTACCAGGTGTTAATATTAGTTTTCAGACATCAGATTTTGCTAAACTTGCTCTTATAATGTATCTGTCAAGAGTAATATCTAAAAAACAAGGACAAATTATAAATTTTAAATCTGCCTTTTTAACAATAATGCTTCCTATATTAATTATATGTGGATTAATACTGCCTGCAAATTTTTCAACATCTGCTGTCCTGTTTGTTACCTGCATTATAATTATGTTTATTGGAAGAATTAATATTAAATATATATTATCTTTATTAACTATTGGTGCTGTATCATTTTTTTTATTTATAGTGATATTAAATAATTTATCTGAAGGAAAACAAGGACGTTTAAAGACATGGGAAACTCGTGTAGAAAATTTTAGAGATAAAAATGAAAAAGAAGATTATCAAGTAGAACAAGCAAAAATAGCTATTGCCACAGGCGGATTGCTTGGTAAATCTCCGGGAAAAAGTACTCAAAGAAATTTCTTACCACATTCTTATTCTGACTTTATCTTTGCTATAATAATTGAAGAATATGGACTTACTGGCGGAATTGTATTAATATTAATGTATCTTATTTTGCTTTTTAGAGGAATAAAAATAGCAACAAAAATTCCAAGATATTTTGGCTCATTTTTAACAATAGGATGCTGCTTTAGTTTAGTATTCCAAGCTTTTATAAATATGGCTGTAGCTGTTAATATATTGCCTGTTACAGGACAAACATTGCCTTTTGTAAGTATGGGCGGAACTTCAATATTGTTTATGAGCATTACTGTTGGTATAGTTCTAAGCGTTAGTAAAGAAACTGAAAAAAATTAAACCCAGCTGTTACTGATGAAGTTTTTATGAACAAAGATAGTTATTAAATTATGAATTACGGATTATGAACCTTGAACCTTGAACTTGGAACTTGAAACTTGGAGCTGGAAACTGGAAATTGGAAAATAGAAACTAAAAGCCAAAAGCCCGAAGTAACTGAAAGCGAGATAGTTACAAAAATATAAACTGATGAAACAAAATAAATTTAAAATAATCATTAGTGGAGGTGGCTCAGGAGGTCATATATTCCCTGCCATTGCTATAGCAAATGCTCTAAAAAAAAAGATTGATAATATTGAAATACTTTTTGTAGGTGCAAAAAATAAAATGGAAATGGATAAAGTGCCTGCTGCCGGATATAATATTAAAGGTCTGTGGATTAGTGGATTACAAAGACGATTATCATTAAAAAATCTGTCTTTCCCTTTTAAAGTGATATTAAGTATGATTAAAGCCAAAAAAATAATAAAAAATTTTAAACCGGATGCTGTCGTCGGAACAGGAGGCTATGCCAGCGGTCCTATACTTAAAATTGCTACAAACAAAAAAATACCAACACTTATACAGGAACAAAATTCTTTTCCGGGTATCACAAATAAATTACTTGCCAAACATGTAAATAAAATATGTGTTGCTTATGATAATATGGATAAATTTTTTCCAAAATCAAAAATTATTCTTACAGGAAATCCTATCAGACAGGAATTCTCAAACTTTGAACATAAAAAAGAAAAAGCCCTTGAATATTTTAAGTTGTCAAAACACAAAAAAACATTGCTCGTAATTGGTGGAAGCTTAGGCGCTAAAACAATTAATGAAAGTATTCATAAAAATTTAAGACCTTTTGTTCATAATAATATCCAAATATTATGGCAAACAGGAAAATCTTATTTTGCTCTTGCAAAACAAGCTGCTCAAAATATTGATGATAACATTATAAAAGTTTATGACTTTATTACAAAAATGGATTATGCTTATGCCTGTGCTGATATTATTGTGTCAAGAGCAGGAGCAATTGCTGTATCAGAACTATGTGCATTGGGTAAACCAGCTATACTTATTCCTTCGCCTAATGTAGCAGAAGACCATCAAACAAAAAATGCCATGGCTCTGGTAAATAAAAATGCAGCTATTATAATTAAAGATAATCAGGCAAAAGAAAAATTAAAGGAAACAGTCCTTGACTTGTTAAATAATCAAAGACAACAAACAGAACTGGAAAATAATATTTCAAAAATGGCTTTTAAAAATTCTGCTGACTTAATAGCTGAAGAAATAATAAATATGGTAAATAGCATGTACATAAGTATAGATAAATCATTTATGAATAATGATATATGAACTGAGATATTAACACTTTGTTGAAAAGATTGAAAAGATTGAAAAGATTGGAAAGATTGAAAAGATTGGAAAGATTATGGATAAGGACTTTAAAAAAATCTTTACAATCATTACAATTATTAATGAACATAATATAGATTGAATATAAACAACTTACATAGAATTTATTTTCTGGGAATAGGTGGCATAGGAATGAGCGCCTTAGCAAGATATTTTAAAGCAAAAAATGTTGATGTTATGGGCTATGATAAAACAAATACTATTTTAACTCAGCAACTTATAAAAGAAAAAATACCTGTTCACTTTAAAGAGAATATAAACTTATTACCCGAAAATATTGATATTGTCATTTATACTCCGGCAATACCTAAAACGAATAAAGAATATAAATATTTTTTGAAAAATAAATATAACATAAAAAAACGCTCCGAAGTATTAGGAATACTTACTCAAAAAATGTTTACTGTCGCAGTAGCAGGCACACACGGAAAAACAAGCATCACAGCACTAATAGCACATATCTTAAAACAATGTAACATTAAAGTAACAGCATTTATAGGAGGAATAACCAAAAATTACAATTCTAATCTTGTTCTATCCCAAAATAGCGATGTTATTGTTGTTGAAGCTGATGAATATGATAAATCTTTCCTTGCACTACATCCTGATATTGCTGTTATAACTTATATGGACCCTGACCATCTTGATATATACGGCTCAAAAAAATGTATGCAGCAATCTTTTTTGCTGTTTGCTAAACAAATTAAAAACAAAGGGAAACTTATTATAAACAAAAATCTTAATATATCTGATAAACTAAATGTAAAAAAAATTACTTATTCATGCAATACTAAAAGCGACTTTTGGGCATCAAATATTAGAATGAGCAATTCTCTTCATGCGGACAAAAATATTTTTGACTTAAATTGGAATAATGATATTATTAAAAATATAAATTTTAAAATACAGGGAAAACACAACATAGAAAATGCAGTAGCCGCCTCAGCAGTAGCATTATCAATGGGTTTAGACAAAATAAAAATTAAAAAAGCCCTTGAATCTTATACCGGCGTTGAAAGGCGATTTGACTTTATAATAAATACTGAAAAAATTGTTTATATTGACGATTATGCACACCATCCCGCAGAACTAAAAGCTTGCATCATGGCTGTTAAAAAATTATACCCGAATAAAAAAATTACAGCCGTATTTCAACCTCATCTTTATTCAAGAACACACGACTTTGCTGATGAATTCGTAAAAAACTTAAATATGCTTGACCAACTTATTCTTTTAGAAATATATCCTGCACGCGAATTGCCTATTACGGGAATTAACTCCAAAATGCTCCTTGATAAAATTAAAATTAAAAATAAATGTATTTGTAAAAAAACAAAACTCTTAAATAAACTAAGTAAACAAAATATTGAAGTATTATTAACTCTTGGTGCCGGTGATATTGACCAATTTGTAGAACCTATTAAACAATTGTTGATAAATAAATTGAAAATTAATTAGAAACTGGATGCTAAAAAATTATGAATTATGAATTATTTACATTGAACTTGTTGAAATGTGAGTTTTGAACTTTGAACTTGGGACTTGAAACTTAAAACGACAAACGACAAACGATTGAACTTTGTGCCTTTGTCTTGTTAAAATATATTAATGAAAAAAATAATTAACATATTACTATGGTCAATACTTACAATAGCTTTATTTGTTCTGTTGGCGTTTGTTTGTAAAGAACATAGTAATATAAAGTGTAAAAAAATTAGTATATATATTGATTCACAAAATGCTAAATTTGTTACAGAAAAGGATATAAAATCACTAATTTATCAAACGCGGGGAAATATAATAAATAAATATTTATCTGATATAAATATTAAACAAATTGAAAAAAAAATTAGCCAAAATCCATATATAGATAAGGCAGATGCCTATTCAAATATTAATGGCACAGTAAAAATTGATGTTACACAACGAAAACCAATAATAAGAATTATAAATAACAGAGGCGAAAGTTTTTATATTGATAATTACGGACACAAAATGCCATTAAATAATAAATATACGGCAAGAGTTGTTATAGCAAGTGGAAACATAAAAGAACAATATTATACGTCTTTGTCAGATAAAAAATGTTATAATAAAAAAGATAGCACTTTGATTAAGCAATCTGATATATACAAACTTTATTCTTTGGCAAAATATACACGTTCATCTGAATTCTGGAAAGCACAAATATCTCAGATATATATTAATAAATCAAGCGATATTGAACTTATACCTTATATTGGCAATCATATAGTAATTTTTGGAGATATTGACAATATGAAAGAAAAATTTGAAAATCTTTTTGCCTTTTATAAACAAGAGTTTAATAATATATCTCGCAATAAATATAAATCTATAAATTTGAAATATAAAAATCAGGTAATCTGTTCTAAAATTTAAATATAATGAAAAAATCGGAAATTATAGTCAGCCTTGACATTGGCACAACAAAAATAGCTGCCATAGTAGGAGAAAAAAATCAATATGGTAAGATAGAAATTCTCGGATTATCCAAAACAGAATCTGTAGGAGTTATACGAGGCGTGGTCTCTAATATTGAAAAAACCGTTGACTCAATAAAAAGAGTTATTTCAGATGTAGAACAAGAAGCAGAAGTAAGTATTGGAGAAGTATATGTTGGTATTGCCGGTCAACATATAAAGAGCTTACAACATCGTGGAGGTATTATAAGAGATACTCTTGATGATGAAATTTCCCAGCAGGATATTACTAGTTTAAGAGAAAATATGTTTAAGTTGGTTATGCAGCCCGGAGAAAAAATAATTGATGTAATACCTCAGGAATATATTGTTGATAAACAACAATTTACAGGCGACCCTACAGGTATTATAGGTATGGCAGGAATTAGTTTGGAGGCAAATTTTCATATAATCGTTGGAAAAGTTGCCGCAGCAAAAAATATTGAAAGATGTATCAAAAGAGCAGGATTAGAAATGACAGGGATGATACTTGAACCTATTGCTTCCGCAGAAGCCGTGCTAAGCAAAGAAGAAAAAGATGCAGGTGTTGTCCTTGTTGATATAGGCGGCGGAACAACAGATGTAGCAATATTTCAGGATGGAATAATACGTCATACTGCTGTTATACCTTTTGGCGGTAATGTAATTACTGAAGATATTAAAGAAGGATGTTCCATTATCAAAACTCAGGCAGAAGCATTGAAAATTAAATTTGGCTCTGCCCTGGCAAAAGAAAATAGTGATGAGGAAATCGTATCAATACCAGGTTTAAGAGGACGCACACCAAAAGAAATATCTCTTAAAAATCTTTCAAACATTATACAGGCAAGGGCAGAAGAAATTATAGAATGTATATATTATGAAATAAAAAATTCAGGATATGAAAAAAAACTTATCGCAGGAATAGTATTAACAGGAGGCGGAGCACAACTAAAACATATTGCTCAACTAACCGAATTTGTTACAGGTATGGATACCCGTATAGGATATCCAAGCGAACACTTAGCTAATAATGTGCCGGAAAAAGTTATAAATCCAATGTTCTCAACAGGAATAGGACTTATCATTAAAGGTTTTGATTATATAGAAGAACAAAAAAAAAATTTGAATAAGCCAGGTCGTAAAAAAAATAAATCAGGAGGAGTAATAGAAATAATTAAAAAATGGTTTGACGATGATGTGAATTAAAAACTGGATACTTGAAAATTATAGATTACGGATTACAGATTATGAATTTTGAACTTTGAACTTTGAACTCGGAACTCGGAACGTTAAATTGTAAATTAAAAACTGAAAATTGAAAATTGTAAAATAAAAACTTTAAAATTTCGTCTGCATTAGGCGTATAATATATGATACGGAAATTTTTGCAAACATTTTTTAATTAACAATTTGCAAGAAAATAATGTTAATAAAATTTTTAAAAATTTGTATATTCTATTTATTAAAAAAATAATTTTATGGAAAATAAAAATACTATATCTAATATGATTAAATTTGATTCTCCCAAAAACAAATCATCTATTATTAAAGTGATAGGTGTCGGTGGTGGTGGCGGCAATGCTGTTACTTATATGTATAATCAGGGAATAAAAGGCGTTGACTTTGTTCTTTGTAATACTGATACTCAAGCCCTTGAAATGAGCCCCGTATCTAATAAATTACAATTAGGAACTTCTTTGACAGAAGGAAGAGGATCTGGCTCCAAACCTGAAATTGGTAAACAAGCTACCATTGAAAGTATTGATGAAATAACAAAAATACTTGAAAAAAATACGAAAATGCTTTTTGTTACTGCTGGAATGGGCGGAGGAACCGGCACTGGCGGAGCCCCTGTAATAGCTAAAATTGCTAAAGAAATGGGAATATTAACAGTAGGTATTGTTACACTCCCTTTTTCTTTTGAAGGAAGAAAAAGAATGCAACAAGCCGAAGATGGTATCAGAGAATTAAGAGAAAATGTAGATACTCTTCTTTTAATATCTAATGATAAATTAAGAGATATTTGTGGAAATCTTAAACTTAGAGAAGCTTTTGCTAAAGCCGATGATGTCCTTAATACTGCTGCCAAAGGTATTGCCGAAATTATAACTGTTACAGGTAATGTTAATGTGGACTTTGAAGATGTTAATACTGTTATGAAAGATAGTGGCGTGGCTATTATGGGTATCGGCATTGCTGAAGGCGAAAACAGAGCAATGGACGCTATTCAGATGGCTATTACTTCTCCTTTGCTAAATGATAATAATATTAAAGGAGCAAAAAATATGCTATTATATATTATCTCCGGCACTGATGAAATATCTATGGATGAAGTAGGCGAAATAACTGATTATATTCAGTATGAAGCTGGCTCTACCGCAGATATTATATGGGGTAACGGTTATGATGAATCTATTGGAAATAAAATTAGTATCACTCTTATAGCTACCGGCTTTAACAGAGCCGATGCAAAAGCTCCTCCAAAAATTATTCATACTCTTGATGAAAATGTTATTGAAAATAAAAATATAAAAAACCTTTCAATAGCATTCCCGAAAATTGAAAATACAGAAAAAAAATATGATATTGAATTAAAACAAGATATTAAAAAACATGTATTAGAAGATGATAAAAATATTAATGAACCATCAGCCAGCCACCTGACAAAGACCAAAGATAATTCTACTCCTTATTTAAAAGATTCTAAAACACAGGAAGACCCTAAAACACAAGAGGACTCTCAATCACAGCATATTACAAATAATATTAAGCCGGCTAATACAGAGCAAAATGAAAAATCAGAACAGGAAAGAAAAGAAAGAATTAAAAAATTAAAGGGTTTGAGTATCACATTTAAAAGCCCCGAAGGCGTTTCCAAACTTGAAAAAGAACCCGCCTATATCAGACGAAATGTTGATTTGCCCGATGTTACTCCTTCATCCGAATCTGAGATGTCTGATTATACTCTCGGTAAAGATAAAGATGAAAATCCTGAAATTAAACCAAATAATTCCTTTTTGCACGATAATGTTGATTAATAACAGTTGCTATTTGGTTGGTTAATAATTAATTCTATTTCCAAAACCCGCTACCGCACGATTGTATCGTGTGGTTTATAAACAGAAATAATAATTTAATGTTCGTTAATAAAAACAATAACTTTTATTACATTTGACTTATGAGTAGTAATTACAAATTTCATAATCCAGAAGGAGTTTATTTTGTTAGTTTTGCAGTAGTTGAATGGTTAGATGTATTTACAAGAAACGAATATAAAGACATAATAATTGATAGTTTACATTATTGCCAAAAAGAAAAAGGAATGTTAGATAATGTTATTGTTATTAAATAAAAATAAATACCACACGATACAATCGTGCGGTAGCGGCGGATTAATACTGAACATAAATTAGTATTAAATACACAAACCTGAAATTGAAAGTATAAGAATTTGTTAAGTCCAACCAATTTTTAGTTCGCATAAGTAGAATTACTGCCACTGCCACTGCTACTGCTACTTTTATACTGTCTGTGTCCAATCAAAAAATTTTAAACCATTGATATAATATATTTATGGTTTTTATGTATGTTTGCAATATGTTTGAAAAAAAAAATAAACGGACAGAAATAAGTTCTTTAGGAGAGTTTGGCTTAATAAATCATATTACCAAAAATATAAAATTAAAAAATAAAAGCTCTGTCAAAGGTGTTGGAGATGATGCTGCTGTAATTGATTATAAAAATAAAAAAACCATTGTTACAACTGATTTATTAATTGAAGGAATTCATTTTGACCTTACTTATGTGCCTTTAAAACATCTTGGATATAAAGCCGCTGTTGTAAACTTTTCAGATATTGCAGCAATGAATGCTGTGCCAAAGCAGATTATCATTGCTATTGCTGTCTCAAACAGGTTCTCATTACAAGATATAGAAGAAATATATTCAGGAATATTACTTGCCTGTAAAAATTATAATGTTGATTTAATAGGAGGAGATACAAGCTCAAGTGTATCAGGACTTTTTATAAGTGGAACTGCTATTGGTGAAGCCAATGAAAAAGAGATAACATATAGAAATACAGCCAAAAATCATGATTTGATTTGTGTTACAGGCGATTTGGGCGGCGCTTATATGGGTTTACAGATGTTAAGAAGAGAAAAACAGGTATTTAAAGCAAATCCTGATATGCAACCGGATTTAGAAGATTATAAATATATTTTACAAAGACAATTAAAACCGGAACCAAGGACAGATATTTATAAAATTTTAAAAAATCTAAATGTCCAACCCAATTCTATGATTGACATTTCAGACGGACTGGCTTCTGAAATACTTCATATATGCACTCAATCTGATGTTGGATGTAATTTATATGAAGATAAAATCCCTATCAATGCTATGACATATAAAGTGGCAATGGATTTTAATATTGACCCGATTGTATGTGCACTTAGCGGAGGCGAAGATTATGAATTGCTCTTCACTATTGCTCAATCTGATTTTGAAAAAGTTAAAGACGTCGCTGATATATCAGTTATTGGCAATATTATTGATAAAAATTCCGGTTACAATTTAATTGCAAAAGACGGCTCTCAGCATAATTTAACAGCTCAGGGATGGGATGCATTCTTAAAAAACAGGTCTGATAAAGGTCCCGGAGTTATACTTTCCGTTGTTATATTTTGCACTTCGGCAAGCTCAGTAGAGCCGTAATATTTGTAGTCATTTGGCTTTGCTGTCATTTAGTTATTATTGACTATCTAATGACAATTAATGGCAATCAATGACTATTAATGACTATTTAACTCCTATTTTATGATGTTTTTTTATAGGTTGTTGAGTCAATTGTATAAAAAGACCTTCAATATTTTGGCTTGGCTTATCAATGGCATATTTAAGAATATCTCCATTTTTATCTATTAACACAAACAAAGGGAATGCTTTTACGCCATAACTTTTGAGCATATCCCATTTTTTTTCAAAATACAAAATATTCCAGTCATATCCTTTATCTTTTACATAATTATACATTGTCATATATTCTTTATCAGCAGATATACTAATAAATTCAATCTTGTCTCCATATTTTTCATTAAATTTTTTAATAAGCTCCATCTCGTCAAGACAAGAGATGCAACCAGTTCGCCAAAAGCATAAATAAACAAATTTTCCTTTAAAATCACTTAATGATATTTCTTTATTATTTTGATTTATAAGTTTAAAGTCAGGAGCTTTTGTGCCTCTTGCAAATTTTGTAAAATCTGTAATTATATCTTTAGCAATAGTTTTATGCTGACTAAATTTACTTTTAACAGAAATATCTTTTAAAATTTTTAATATATTTTTTTTATCAAAATTCCGTGAATAAAGTATCTCATTCAGGCATTTTAACATTGCCATTTCTCTTATCACCTCATTTATCAGTAAAGTATCTTTACCAAGAGTATCTAATAATGCAAAATAATCAGCTTCCTGATTTATTGTTTTATCAAGGTCTGTTTTGTTTATTGATTTTGATACATCAGTAATATATTTTTTAAAAAATCGATTAAAAAAATTCATATACTCAACATTATTATAAAGCACGGGCTGATTAGAGAAATATTTTTTAAACAAAGATTCTCTGCCCATAACTTGAGTAATTTGCTCTAATGATGCAATTTTATATCTTACATAAGAATTAAAATATTTATTTTCTATCCCTTTAAAAATGCTTTTAACTTTAACATTAAATGAATCAATTTTTGTCTTATTATTTTGATTTCTATATAGTAAAATATTGATATTGTTTATGATAAAATCGTTATATAAAGTATCAAATTCTGATATTAATGTATTTAGTTCTGTATCATTGGTCTTTACAATATTTATATCAAGTTTTAAATCAGCCAAAAAAGGATTAATTTTATAAATAATATCATAATCAGCAGCTCTTATATCTATATTATACAATTTGTTTGGCTCAATATAAAGGGCTGCTTTATAGAAATCAATGTCTAAATACACAAATATTGTATCATCAGTATTTATTTTTAACAGGAATTTTCCATTCGAATCAATTGTAGAGCGAGCAATTTCTTTTTCTAAATATGTTATTTGATTAGAATAAGATAATACACTTATTGTTTTTCCTTCTGTACCATGAGCAATTCCTTTTATAGTAGTAGTGTGTTGTGCAAAAGAAAATATGCTCAATAATAAAAATGTAATAAAAATTAAAAAAAATTTGTTCATATTAATTTTAGGTAATAATTAATCAGACAATTGCTTGATTAAAAAAATTGTAACTGTTCACACTCTATTTTTTATAATTAGATTTAGGCGCTTAAGAAAAAAACTTTACCAACATTGTTGCCTATAATATAAATTTCTAATTGACCTAATTGTCCTAAACAAGTCCTAATTTCCAATGTCTAAATTGGGGCATTGGTCATTATTTTAGCCATTTTGCATTGGGTATTGGTCATTTTTTAGGACAATTAGGTCAATTAGAAATTAGGTCAATTAATAGTTATGAAATTCTAAACTGTGAACGCTTACAAAAAACTATATGTTTTAACCATTTATTTTTTTATTTTCAAATTTATTCCATCAGGTATAAACTCTTTAACATTGCCGCCATTTAAAAATATATCTCTAACAATTGATGAGTTTAAAGATGTATATTCCGGATCGGTAAGCAGGAATATTGTCTCTATTTCCGGTGCCAATTTTTTATTAATCTGTCCTATACTTCGTTCAAATTCAAAATCAGCAGATGTACGCAATCCTCTCAAAATATAGTTAGCATTAACTTTTTTACAGAAATCAACAGTTAAACCCTTAAAACTCTTAACATTTACTGAAAGATTATTTGCAAATACTTCTTTTATCCATTTTACACGCTGTTCAGATGTAAAAAGATATTTTTTCTCTACATTCTCTCCAACAGCAATTATTATTTTATCAAAAAGAGGAATACCTCTTTTTATTATTGACTCATGTCCTTTTGTTATCGGGTCGAAAGATCCTGGAAATACTGCAATTTTTTTCATAACCAAAATAATTTTAAACAAACATACATACATTTTTTGTATTATCTATATAAATAAGATAAATTTAAAAAAATATAAGAATAATTAATAGAAGTCCACTTAAAATAATATTTATATTAAATTATGTAATAATAAAAATTTATTATTACATTTGCCATCATTAATTTAAAATTAATTTTTATTTCTTTTATTTCTTTTATTGTAACATTCTTTTATGCTTTGAAGTATAAAAGAAATAACTGATACAAAAAAATAATGTATTAATATTTTAATTAATAACAAAGAAATAGTTGAAATTTTAAAAAAAATATTTGTAATATTGTATTTTTATAAGTATAATTTTTATTTATTACTAAATATATGATTTATAGACGATTTTCAATAATATTATTTTTTATTTTATTATTAAATAATGGGTTATTCTCACAGGATCCGCATTTTTCGCAGTTCTATGCAAATCCTTTATATCTAAATCCTGCTTTTACAGGCACTGCTATATGTCCTCGTTTAATAATGAATTATAGAAGTCAATGGCCTAGTATTACAGGAACATATAGCACTTATAGTGCAGGATATGACCAACATGTAGATGCCTTATCAGGAGGTGTAGGAGTATCATTTTTTACTGATAGAGCAGGCGAAGGAACTATTATAACTAATAATGTAAGCATTTTATATGCTTATACATTGCAGGTAAATCGTCATATTTCTATTAAAGCAGGATTTCAGGCGTCTTATTTTCAGAATAAACTTGACTGGGATAAACTTACATTCGGTGATATGATAGATGCTAAATATGGATTTGTTAAAAATACAGATGAAGCACGACCAGCCCAAGGCGATTTAACAAGAACGAGTACTGATTTCGCATCCGGCTTATTAGTTTATAGCGAAAATTTTTTTGGCGGATTTGCTGTACACCATCTTACAGAACCACGTATAGGATTTGTAACCCCAAGTAAATTACCTATGAAAATTACTGTCCATGCAGGAGGAATAATTGACGTTGGACACAAAAGAAAAAGAAGAAGAAGCCCTGAAGATCCAACAATATCTCCTAATATACTATTTATGCAACAACAAGATTTTCAGGAATTTAATTACGGATTATATTTTAATAAATTTCCTATAATAGGGGGTATCTGGTTTAGACAAAATATAAATACAAATGCCGATGCTTTAATATTATTAGTTGGCGTTCAAACAGATGTTATCAAGTTTGGATATAGTTATGATATAACCGTATCAAAATTAAGTAATGCATCAGGAGGATCACACGAAGTATCTCTTGCATTGCAATTTGCATGTAAAGCAAAATCAAAAAGAATCAGAGCAATAAACTGTCCTTCTTTTTAGTTTATATAAATAGATGTATAAAATTAAATATAAATAATTATGAAACATTATAAGATTATCTCAAAATTTGCTTTAATAGTAGTAGCTATATTAATTTCTTCCTGTAGAAAAGAGCAATCTATGACAACAGGATGGGAATATAATAATCCCAAAAATGGTGGCTTTGAAGTTATTGGTTATGAAGAACAAGAAACAGGACCTGGACTTATTTTTGTAGAAGGAGGCACTTTTATCATGGGAAGAACAGAACAGGATGTTATGTTTGATTGGAATAATATCCCTCATAGAGTAACAGTATCTTCTTTTTATATGGACCAGTCAGAAATTCGTAATCTGGACTATTTAGAATATCTATACTGGATAAGAAGGGTCTTTGCTGTTGATTATCCGGAAGTATATAAAAAAGCTTTGCCTGACACACTGGTATGGCGTAACAAATTAGCATATAATGAACCTTTGGTCGAACTTTATCTACGTCATCCTGCTTATCGTGATTACCCTGTAGTAGGTGTTAGCTGGATACAGGCAAATGACTATTGCTCATGGAGAACAGATAGAGTTAATGAATATATACTGATTCGTGAAGGAATCTTAAAAATAGACCCTCATCAGGCAAATGAAGAAAATTTTAATACACAAACATATCTGTCAGGACAATATGAAGGTTTGGTTAGAAATGACCTTATTGATTTAAATCCTGAAGGAGCAGGAACTCGTAAAGTAAAAATGGAAGATGGTATTTTATTACCAAAATATCGTTTACCAACAGAAGCCGAATGGGAATTTGCAGCATTGGGATTAATAGGAAATACACTCTATGAACGTGTTATAGAAAGAAGAATATATCCTTGGAATGGACATATATTAAGAACTGATGCTAAAAATAATCTTGGCGATTTTGTTGCAAACTTCAAAAGAGGTCGCGGAGATAATATGGGCGTTTCAGGTAACTTGAATGATGGCGCTGATATACCAGCTCCTGTCTTTGACTTCTGGCCTAATGATTATGGATTGTATAATATGGCAGGAAATGTAAGTGAATGGGTAATGGATGTTTATAGACCTTTATCCATTGAAGATATGTCTGATTTTAGATCTTTTAGAGGAAATGTATATAAAACACAGCTTAGAGACGACGAAGGAGTAATTGAAGAAAAAGATAGTTTAGGAAGAATCATTATGAGAGATGTTACCGTTGAAGAAAGTATTAACAGAAGAAATTACAGAAAAGCTGATAACATAAATTTTCTTGATGGTGATTATTCTTCAAGTATATATTATGATGATGAATCTAAGCAGCAAGAACCAGAGAAACTTATGTATGAATATGGAACAAATTCAATGATATCTGACAAAACCAAAATATATAAAGGTGGCTCATGGAAAGATAGAGCATATTGGATGTCCCCTGGAACAAAAAGATTCCTTGATGAAAATCAGTCAACTGATGATATTGGTTTTAGATGTGCTATGACAAGAGTAGGAAGCCCTGTTAGTATTTATTAATTTCAACTAAAATTAATTTTAGCCCCATTTTTTTAATAGAAAATGGGGCTTTTTTTTATCTAAATAATAGATATTCAGAAGTAATGATATCTAATACCATAATAAAATCCAAAATAATTTCCATCAGGCAATTGCCTGATAGAAATTAATAAGATTAGTATCAAATTAAAATCCTCAGAGGTCAGTTATTCTGATATTATAAAACTATCATTTAGTAATATCTTAATTTTATTTATCTTTACCAAAAAAACTATTCAAAAAATACTTCAAAATCTTACTAATCAAGGTATGACAATGCAAACAAATATAAATTTGTTATATAATATATATACAAAATATCCTACAATCTGTATAGATACCCGTAAAATCCAAAAAAATTCATTATTTTTTAGTATTAAAGGAGAAAATTTTAATGGCAATAAATTTGCAAGTGTTGCATTAAAAAAAGGAGCTGCTTTTGCAATAATTGATGAAAAAAAATACTATAAAAACAAACAATATATATTAGTTGATAATGTTATAAAAACTTTACAGGAACTGGCAAAGCATCACAGAAAACAACTAAAAACAAAAGTAATAGGAATAACAGGAACTAATGGTAAAACCAGCACAAAAGAACTGATTAATATTATTTTAAGTAAAAAATATAGAACTATTGCTAGTTTTAAAAATTTTAATAATCATATTGGAGTGCCTCTGTCAGTGCTATCTATAACTCCGGATACGGAAATTGCTGTCATTGAAATGGGAGCCAATCATATAGGAGAAATCAAAAAACTATGCGAAATATCACAACCTGATTTTGGTATTATAACAAATATAGGAACCGCTCATTTAGAAGGTTTTAAAAATATTAAAGGAATTATAAATGCAAAAAATGAACTCTTTAATTATATTAAAAAAAATAATGGAATTGCTTTTGTTAATATCAACAGTAAGGCAATTGTAAAATTGTCAGAAAAGATAAAAAAAATAACTTATGGAACAAAAACAAATGCATATTGCTATGGGAAAGTATTAGAAAATAATCCTTATGTAAAAATAAAATGGAACTTAAAAAATAATACAATAAAAAATAAAAGCCATACTGTAATACAATCACAACTTATAGGTGAATATAATCTTGAGAATATAATAGCAGCAATAGCAATAGGAAGTTATTTTGATGTCCCACCCAAAAATATTAAAAATGCTATTGAAAAATACAAGCCAGTAAGTAATCGCTCACAATTTATTGAAACCGCAAAAAATAAAATCATTTTAGATGCATATAATGCTAATCCGACAAGTATGAAAGCTGCTATAAAAAATTTTAAACAGCTAAAAATTGAAAATAAAATTGTAATAATTGGTGATATGCTTGAACTTGGGAACCAAAGCATTAAAGAACATAAAAAAATTTTGAAATTGTTAGAAAAACAAAAATTTAATAAAATCATACTAATTGGCAAAATATTCTCATCTGTTGACAGCAATAATTATAAAAAATTTTCTGATGTTGATGTTGCTTTTAAATGGTTAGAAAAAAATCCTATATCATCTGCTTCAATATTGATTAAAGCATCAAGAGGAATTGAACTTGAAAAACTCATTAAAGTATTATAACTATTTTTGTTATCACTAATTAAGTATAGATAAATTATTTCTGAATAATAGATGAACTGATATATTAATACTTTGTTGAAAAGATTAAATAATTGAAATAATTGGAAAAATTATGGATAAGGACTTTTAAAAAAATCTTTGCAATTATTTCAATTATTTCAATTTTTAATTAGCAATACCCTATTTTAAATAATATTAACAATTTTTATTATGGCAAAAATATTAGTAATTGATGATGATAAAAGTATCTGTAACACACTTATAGATATTTTAGAATATGAAAAATATGAAGTTGATGAAGCCAACGATGGTATAACAGGAATAAAACTTGTAAATAGCAAAGATTACGATATTATATTATGTGATATTAAAATGCCAGGAATGGATGGTATTGAAGTGCTTGAAAAAATAATGAAAATCACTGATACGCCCGTTGTTATGATATCAGGACACGGGACAATAGATACAGCTGTTGAATCAATAAAAAAAGGAGCTTATGATTTTATTTCTAAGCCATTAGACCTAAACCGTTTATTAATAACTATACGAAATGCAATAGATAAATCATCGCTTATCACACAAACAAAAATTCTAAAGAAAAAGGTAAGCAGAAAATACGAAATGATTGGAGAATCACCGGAAATTATACGCGTCAAAAAACTGATTGACAGAGTTGCTCCTACTGATGCTCGTGTATTAATTGCAGGTGATAATGGAACAGGTAAAGAACTTGTTGCTCACTGGATACATGAAAAAAGTAAAAGAGCCAAAAATCCTTTTGTTGAAGTAAATTGTGCCGCTATACCTTCAGAACTTATTGAAAGTGAACTGTTTGGACACGAAAAAGGTTCTTTCACTTCAGCTATAAGACAAAGAAAAGGTAACTTTGAACAGGCAAACGGAGGAACTTTATTCCTTGATGAAATAGGAGATATGAGCTTATCTGCTCAGGCAAAGGTATTAAGAACTTTACAGGAAAATAAAATAATGCGTGTTGGAGGAGAAAAAGAAATTTCTGTTGATGTTAGAGTTATTGCCGCAACAAATAAAAATATTGAACAGGAAATTAAAAAAAATAATTTTAGAGAAGACCTTTATCATCGCCTTAGCGTAATACTAATAAATGTACCTACGCTTAACCAACGAATAGAAGATATTCCTTTATTGGTAAAATATTTTATTACTGAAACATGCGAAAATCAAGGGAAACCTGTGATGACTTTTACTGATAAAGCAATAGAAGAATTAAAAAAAACACAATGGAGAGGAAATATACGCGAACTAAGAAATGTTATTGAACGATTGGCTATCTTATGTGATAAAAATATTACTGCTCAAGATGTGAAAATATATGTTAACCCTTTTTAATTCTAATTTTGTAAGTGTTTTTGTATATTATCAATAATTATCAGTAAATTATCCTGATAAGTTCAAAACAGTTTGATATTACAATCCTGAAGATATAATATCAGCTATATTAATAGTTTTTATGTTAGTGTTATGTTTTTTTATATATGAATTTAAATGCATAAGATGTAATGGTTCTGTTGAAGTAATATAATTAGCACCTGTATCAATAGCATTTTGTACTTTTTGTTCAGCAAGAGCAACAGATATTGGTTCATATTTAAGAGAGAATACATTTTCAAAGCCACAACATGAGTTGCTTTCTTTCATTTCGCGAAGTTCAAGACCTTTGACTTGCTTTAATAATTCACGGGCTTCATTTTTTATTCCATATTCTTTCGTAGCTATACAAGGATCGTGATATGTAACTATTCCATTAAAACTGGCACCTAAATCAACTACATCTAACACGTTTACCAAAAAATCAGTTAGTTCATATATATTAGCTTGCAACTGTTTAGATTCATTATGTAAAGCAGTATTATGAAATAGTTCAGTATAATAATTTTTTACCATTGCCACACAAGAAGCAGATGGAGAAACAACATATCTGTTGTTTGAAAAATTCTTTATAAACTTTTCTCCTATTTTTTTTGCATCATCCCAAAACCCACTATTAAAAGCCAATTGTCCACAACAGGTACGTTCAATATTATAATTTACTTTTATATTTAATTTTTCTAAAATCTTAACTGTATTTATAGCTGTCTCAGGCGAAAACTGGTCAATAAAACATGGAATAAAAAGGTCTATTGTCATAATAATTTAAATAAAAACAAAGATAATGAGAAATTTCTTATAAAATTATTTATTTACTGATTTTTTTAAACATAAAATGGTATTTTTGTTTTTGCATAAATATTGATATATTTTAAAATGTTTGATGATAGATATAAAACAATTAATGTGATTTCTGAAGGATTGTTTAAAGCACGGGGAAGCAGATTTATTTCTTATGCTATTCCTGTAAAAAAAGAAAAAGAAGTAAAAAAATATTTAGATAATTTACAAAATAAACATCATGATGCAAGGCATCTTTGTTTTGCTTACCAGTTGGGTTTTTACAAATCAATATATCGTATTAGTGATGGAGGCGAACCATCAGGCACAGCAGGTAAACAAATATTCGGACAAATACGTTCCAAGGATTTAACTAATATTTTAATTGTCGTTGTTCGTTATTTCGGTGGAATAAAATTAGGCATTCCGGGTTTGATTAATGCATTTAGAACTGCCAGTAAAAATGCTCTTGATAATGCAGAAATAATTACAAAAATAGTAAGTGATGTTTATGAAATAAGCTATGACTATGCAGCTATGAATGATGTTATGAAAGTCATTAAAGACAATAAGATAAAACAATTATCACATAAGTTTGAACTGGATTGTAAAATAACTTTTTTGGTTAGAAAAAATGATTCAAATAAAACTTATGAAATGTTTAAAAGAATTGACAAACTAAATATAAAATATTTATATACTGAATAATATTATTTAAATGCAAAATGCAAAAGTAAAAGGAATTATGAATTATGAGTTATGAAATAAAAGTTGAGTAAACCTGTCAGCGTTTAACGAATAAAAAAAATATTAATGATATTTAATAATATAAAATAACCATTTTAACGGTTTATCGGCGACTTTATGAACAGACAACAATAAAAATAAAAAAAATGATTAAATAATTTTTTTTGTAAATTAGAATAAAATTTTTATCTTTGCATTTTTATTTTTAAAAATTAAAATATTAACAAATTTCAAAATACAGAATAATGCTAAATCACTATGAGGCCGTTTTCGTTATGACTCCGGTTTTGTCTGAAAAACAGATGAAAGAAACAGCAGATAAGTTTAAAAAGATTCTAAAAGAAAAAGATTCTAAAATTATTTATACAGACAGTTGGGGATTGCGTAAGTTAGCTTATCCAATCAAAAAAAAGGCAACAGGTTTTTATTATCTTATTGAATTTGAAGCTAAAGGCGATACTATTTCAGAATTAGAATCTGAATTTAAAAGAGATGAAAAGATATTACGTTTTCTTACAATTAAAATGGATAAACATTCTATTGCTTTTGCTGAAAAGACACGTAAGGAGAAAGATAGAGAATCAGGCAATCGCCTGACGAAAGATGATAAAAAAGTTTTAAAAACAATTAAATAATTATAAAATAAAATGACACAAAATTCACAAGATGATGTAAGATATTTAACACCGGTTTTAGTTGATGTTAAAAAGAAAAAATATTGTCGTTTTAAGAAAAGTGGTATAAAATATATAGATTATAAAAATGCTGATTTTCTTATGAAATTTTTAAATGAACAAGGCAAAATTTTACCAAGAAGGATTACCGGGACATCATTAAAATATCAAAGAAAGGTCTCGGTTGCTGTTAAGAGAGCCAGACATTTGGCTATTTTACCTTATGTTGGAGATTTATTAAAATAGGAGAAAATATAATGGAAGTGATTTTAAAAAAAAATATCCGTAATTTAGGATATAAAAATGATGTTGTTAATGTAAAAAATGGCTATGGTAGAAATTATCTTATACCAAAAAAAATAGCTACTTTAGCAACAGAGACCAATAAAAAAATTCTTAAAGAAGATTTAAAACAAAAAGCTTTTAAAGAAGAAAAAATAGAAAAACAAGCCCAAACTGTTGTCCAAACACTTAAAGATGTTTCTATTAAAATAGGCGCTAAAGTTGGAACTTCCGGCAAAATCTTTGGCTCTGTTAATAATATCCAGATTTCTGAAGCTATTAAAAAACAATGTGATATAGAAATTGACAGAAAAAAAATTGCTTTGGACTCTGAAAATATTAAAAAATTAGGCACTTATACTGCAAAAATTGATTTATATAAAGATATAACTGTTGATCTATCTTTTGAAGTTGTTGCCGAATAAAATTTATACAAAATTATATATCTAAACTGTTTGATAAACCTGTTTGTTAAGTCAAACAGGTTTTTTTGTAATTAAAATTTTTGTAACTCGTATATTTGTCAAAAATGTTTACTATATTATACCATAAATAAATACATAATCAGGCGGTCAAGTTCGGCTACTGACTGCAAATTTCGTTGTAAATCCCGCATTTATCGGGACATTTATCGGAACGAATGCCTGATAAAATTTAATACTCTAATATAATATGCGACCAAATTTTAAAAATATAGATTATAAACTTAATCTGAAAGAATCTGTTCCTTTTAACGAATGGGAGAAAAAAATCGGAAATAAAAAACAATGGATGACATCTGAACAAATTAATGTCAAACCTGTTTATGGTGCTTCTGATTTAAAAGAAATGGAACATCTGAACTATGCTGCTGGCATTGCTCCTTTTTTACGAGGACCTTACTCAACAATGTATGTTATAAAACCCTGGACCATACGTCAATATGCAGGATTTTCTACTGCTGAAGAATCAAATGCCTTTTACAGAAGAAACCTGGCAGCAGGACAAAAGGGCTTATCTGTTGCTTTTGACCTGGCAACACACCGCGGCTATGACTCTGACAATGAACGCGTTATCGGTGATATAGGAAAAGCAGGCGTAGCTATTGACTCTATATTAGATATGAAAATACTGTTTGACCAGATACCACTTGATAAAATGTCTGTGTCAATGACTATGAACGGTGCTGTATTGCCTATTATGGCTTTTTATATTGTTGCAGCTGAAGAACAAGGCGTTCCTGTAGAAAAACTGATTGGCACTATTCAAAATGATATTTTAAAAGAATTTATGGTCCGCAACACATATATATATCCACCATTACCTTCAATGAAAATTATTACTGACATTTTTGAATTTACTTCTAAAAAAATGCCCAAATTTAACTCTATAAGCATTAGCGGATATCATATACAGGAAGCAGGAGCAACTGCTGATATTGAACTGGCTTATACCTTAGCTGACGGATTAGATTATCTGCGCACAGGAATTAAAGCAGGAATAAATATTGATGCTTTTGCACCAAGAATATCATTCTTTTGGGGCATAGGAATGAACCATTTTATGGAAATAGCCAAATTACGGGCAGCAAGAATGTTATGGGCTAAAATTGTTAAGCAGTTTAACCCTAAAAATCCAAAATCATTATCCCTGAGAACACATTGCCAAACTTCAGGATGGAGCTTGACAGCACAAGATCCTTATAATAACATTGCCAGAACATGCATTGAAGCTATGTCAGCAGTCCTTGGTCATACTCAATCACTTCATACTAATGCTTTGGACGAAGCTATTGCCTTACCAACTGACTTTTCGGCAAGAATAGCACGTAATACACAGATATATCTGCAAAAAGAAACCAATATATGTAAATCCGTTGACCCTTGGGCCGGCTCTTATTATATTGAATTTTTAACTAATGAAATTGCTCATAAAGCATGGAAATTAATTGAAGAAATTGAAAAACTCGGCGGTATGGCTAAAGCTATTGAAACAGGCATACCAAAAATGCGTATAGAAGAGGCATCAGCACGAAAACAAGCCCGTATTGACTCCGGGAAAGAAACTATTGTAGGAATCAATAAATATAAACTTAAAAAAGAAGCTCCTATTGACATCCTTGAAGTAGATAACACTGCTGTGCGTGAAGCACAACTGACACGACTAAAAAAACTAAAACAAGAACGTAATAATGCTCAAGTTCAGAAAGCTTTGGAAAATATCACTCATGCATGTAAAACAGGAAAAGGTAATTTATTAGAACTTTCTGTTGATGCAGCTCGTAAACGTGCTACATTAGGAGAAATATCATTAGCTTGCGAAAAAATATTCGGTAGATATAAAGCTAGTATACGTTCAATATCAGGAATTTACTCTATGGAAATATCAAATGATAAGGGCTTTGCAAAAGCCAGAAAATTAGCCGACGAATTTGAAAAATTAGAAGGACGCAGACCAAGAATAATGATTGCTAAAATGGGACAAGATGGTCATGACAGAGGAGCAAAAGTTGTTGCAACAGCACATGCTGATATGGGCTTTGATGTAGATATTGGACCTCTGTTTCAAACGCCAAAAGAAGCAGCACAACAAGCTGTTGAAAATGACGTTCATATACTCGGAATATCAAGTTTGGCAGCAGGACATAAGACATTAATACCACAAGTTATTAAAGAACTTAAAAAATCAGGAAGAGATGATATTATGGTAGTTGCTGGCGGAGTTATCCCTCCACAGGACTATCAATTCCTATATGACGCAGGAGTAATAGCTATCTTTGGACCAGGAACTGTAATATCTGAATGTGGAATTAAAATGCTTAATATCCTGATAGAATCAAGAAAAAACAATAAATAAAATCACTGACATTTAACATAGACCCTAATATTTCGTCAATGGAACATTTTCCGACTTTTATCGGAATTTTCAACTGTATTTATCGAAAAATGTAGAGACACAAAATTTTGTGTCTCTTACTACTACCAGCAACAAATTATTAACCTCGTAAATAATATATCAACTAGGTAAATATTTCTGATAAACTGAACAGTTACAAATTTTGAAATTAATTTTTTTTTCACTGACCCAACCACCCGACAGGTCGCGTAGCACCTGTTGGGTTGGAAATAGATAAAGCGTTGAGCCAAATTTTTTCTATTTTTTTCAATACCTACACAAAGCATTATAACTTTTGAAAAAACCGAACCGGTACTTTGTTCAAACGAACTTTCAGGAGAAAAGAAATTGACGACATGGAATATTTGAGAAAATTAATTTGTTATATTCATCAGAATCCAGTGAAAGCCGGATTCTCCAATAAATGCGATGATTGGAAATATTCATCCTATCAGGCATTGGTTGGGTTACAACAAACCTTAATTCCAAGAAAAGAAATAATTAATTTGTTCGGGGATTTGCAAAACTTTATATACTGCCATTTAAAACAGATAGAACTTGAAACAGAATAGCGTTTTAATATATACCCAACAGGTGCTACGCGACCTGTCGGGAGGTAATTAAAATTAGCCGATAAAATATCGTCAAACGACATGATTACGAATTAAAAACAGAAAAGTACGACAAATCTACTTCACGAACAAAAACTTCTAACTTGTTAATATTCAAGTTTAGGGTTAGGAGTTCTGATATTTCGTCAATGGAACATTTTCCGACTTTTATCGGAATTTTCAACTGTATTTATCGGAAAATGTAGAGACACAAAATTCGTCAGTAGCCGAACAAGTTTTTGTTTCTCTACTACCAGTCAGGTCAGGCAGTCAAGTTCGGCTACTGACGAATGCCTGATTAATCTCGTAGATAATATATCAACCGGGTAAATATTTCTGATAAACTGAACAGTTACAAATTTTGAAATTATTTTTTTTTATATATTTGCTAAATATTTATAAATAAATGAGTTATTCCGACAAGTCGGAATACTTATCGAACATTGATGTAATATAAAGTTTTTTTACAAAAACCATATAAAATTATTATAAATAAATTTATCTGTTAAAAATTAAAAATAAAAGGAGAAAAATTATGAAATTCAAATTATTATCTGATAAAGATATAAAAGCCATTGATTTATTAAAGGAATCTTATGGCGGAGCAAAAGAAATTGTCAAAACTATTGAAAAAATGCGTAACTTTGAAACACGCAAAAAAATTCTTGCCCCTAAACAAGAATATAGCAAAATGATTGAACACGCTGAAAAATTAGTAAAACAATTCCCAAAAGTTAGTGATTTTGAAAAAGAAAATAATATTTCATATAATGATAATTTTGGAACAGCTACAAGTCAGGTATCCGGCTTTCAGGGTGCAAGAGTTATATATCATTGTATGAAAAAAATTGCTAAAAGTGCTAATACTGATGAGCCGGTATTTATTCCTTGCGAAATGATATCTGTTGTTGCACTTACCGAAGATTATGTTTATAATGGCAACTTGATGGCAACTCTTGCAATGGCTGAAAACATTATGAAAGCTTCAAAATTTTGTAGTACAAACCTAATAGGAATACCTTGCCCCGAACATAGATTTAAAAGAATAGAAAAAATTACCGGCAAAAATTTTGAAAGAATTTCTTTGGATAATGATTTATCACAGTTGGTATTAAAAAATCAGGGAACATTTTTTGGTAATTTTGGTGGTATTGAAGTAGGAAATGATAATCATCTTGTTTATCTTGATGGAATAACACGTGCAGCAATGACTACTGGTGCAAACTTCTTCCTAAACCCAAGCTGGAGCACAATTGTAGCTGTCTGTTATTTTGGCAGGGATATACCAAATATTAATATCAAAATATCTATGCTGCTTTCTGCTCAAAATACAATGCAGTTTAGAATGATACTAAATATTATAAATGAATATCTGCGGGATGATATGACTTCACCTATTTATGAAATCAATCTTGGAAATGCATTAAGTGCTGAAACATTTATTCAATGTGCAAAAGAACTTGAAGAAAGTAGGATAAAAGGTATTACTCTTTCTGCTCATATTCGTATTAACCCTGACCTCGGAATAGCTAATTTTAACTGGACTGACAATGCTTTTAAAGTATTGGAAAATGGAACTAATATTACATTCAAATATGAAAGCGACGGAACAAGCAGAGATTTTGATACAATGGAAGCATATTTCTTGCCTGAAGAAGACAGAATCGCTAATGCTGAAAAAATTGGAGATGTTATATATTACAAAAGCTTACAAGCATCCAAAGATGGGAAAAAAATGATGAAAAAAGGAATTAAAGTTAGATTTGGCAAAGAATCATATTAAAAATTACATAAAATTTATTCGTAACTAAATATACAAAAAATATTAAAATTATACTTCTTGAACGAAGTTTGTAATGCATTGATTTACAACATTTTTAAAAAAAACTAAAACTATTGATTTATAAACTCTGATAAATTTTTATAAAAAATTTGACAATATAAACCAAATAATAACAAAACATATAGTAAAATAAAAAAGATGAAAAAAATTGCATTATTTCTATTATGTATTTCATTTTTAGTGGCATGTTCCTCTACAAAAAATGTATCAAGTGATGAATCTAACTCAAAAATAAAAGAAATAGTGCAGCGAGATGGATCATCCTATGAAAAAGCCATAATTGTAAAATCAATTATGGCTGAGTATGAATGGTTAACTGAAAACTATCCCGGATATAAAATGATAATGCAGTCACTGAATGAGTATAAGAAAAAACCCTATGACATTTTGACCTTTAAAACCGCAGACGGCATTGAGAGAAATATATATTTTGATATATCAAATTTTTTCGGAAAAGAATTTTAGATGAAACCAAAGTGGCATTTTTCAAAACCGTATAAAAGTAGTTTACCCCGTTGGTAATACTACCTACGGGGTTTACACTTTTTTTGATTACTGAATTCCCCCAAAGGGGAAAAATATTAATAACTCCGTATTTACCCCGTTGGTCATATGACCTACGGGGTGAAATGCGGAGTTAAAGAAATAATAAGTCATGTTACAATCAGGCGGTTGCCTGATTGAATAAAACTAACATAATAATTATTTTTCTATTCAATCCTTTCAGGATTGATATTAATATGATTAGTTAAATACCACAGGTTACACCTGTGGTATTTAAAATTAAACTCTTTCAGAGTTTCAAAAAAGTGTAAACTGCA
>CAZZDX010000001.1:0-36017 GCA_964653185.1 uncultured Bacteroidales bacterium | reverse complement strand
TTAATATATGTTTAATGATACAAACAGTTATAAAATAATAAGCTGTGAACGGTTAAAAAAAATCTTACTAAAATGAATTTTGTTGTTTACAAATCATCAGCCGGCTCTGGCAAGACATATACTCTTGTAAAAGAATATCTGAAAATTATTCTCAAAAATCCTGAGCAAAAGAAATACAGAAATGTCCTTGCCATAACTTTTACAAACAAAGCAGCTGACGAAATGAGACAAAGAGTGCTTGGTTATCTGAAAATGCTGTCAACAAAAGAAAACACACACTCAAATGCTTACAAATCATTATTATGTGATTTAAAAAATGAAACAAACCTTTCTGAAAAAGAAATATCTGAAAATTCCGAAAAAATTCTTAAATCAATATTACACGATTATTACAACTTCTCAATAGGGACAATAGATAGCTTTGTTTATAAAATTATAAGAACTTTTACTCACGACCTTAATATTCCTGTAAATTCTGAAATTGAACTTGATACCGAAGACCTGATTTCACAATCTATTGACCTGTTACTTAGCTATGTAAATACAGACAATAACGAAAAATTAACAAAAGTATTAACTGATTTTGTGAGCGAAAAAATAAAACAGGGAAAAAGCTGGAATGTTGAAAAAAACCTTAAAGATTTTACTAAATATATACTTGAAGAAGACCAAAACACTCAATATCTGATAACAAAACTAAAACAACTTTCTATTTCCGATTTTTTAAAAATAAAAGAACAGGTTAATAAAGAAATTAAGAATATTGAAACAGAAATGCACACTTATGCAGAAAAATCCTGTGATTTAATAAAAAACAACAATTTATCTGCTGATGATTTTTATATGAAAGGTAGAGGAATAGGAAAATATTTTGAAAACATAAAAAACAAATATTTTGATAAAATAAAACCAAATTCTTATGTCCAAAATGCTATTAATGATGACAAATGGTATGCTGGTAATAGCATACAATCTAAACGAATAGATGATATTAAAAATGAGCTTGAAAATTATTATGAAGAAATAATAAAATATTTAGATGAATATACTTTATTCAAGCTTATAAATAAAAACATATATCTTATTGCTTTGCTAAATGAAATAGAAAAAGCTTTTAATGAAATAAAATCACAAAATAACAAAGTGCTTATTTCTGAATTTAACAAAAAAATATCAGATGTTATACTAAAAAGTCCGGTGCCTTTTATCTATGAGCGCGTAGGCGAAAAATATGAACATTTTTTAATTGATGAATTTCAGGATACTTCACTTATTCAATGGCAAAACTTTTTGCCTCTGATTGATAACTCTTTGGCTAACAACAACTTTAATATGTTGGTAGGCGATGCCAAACAAGCAATATACAGATGGCGAGGCGGAGATGTAGATCAATTTATTAATTTACCAAAAGTGCCAAATAATAATAACAAACAAATTGTAAATCCCATATTTGTCGGGATAGAAAATGCTTTAAGAAGAAACTATGCAGAGATAAATCTTGAATATAATTATCGTTCAAAAAAAGAAATTATTGATTTTAATAATGCATTTTTTAATGAAGCGGCAAACTGTCTGTCTGATGAATATAAAAACATATATCAAAATATTAACCAGCAAATTCCTGACAAAGATAATACAGGTGGTTTGGTAAAAGTTAAATTTCTTGATTGTCCATCAGCAGAAGAACTAAACAATGCTAATTATGAGGAAACAGAAAAAATAATAAAAGAGCTATGTTCAAAAGAAAATTTTCAACTTAAAGATATTGCCGTTTTATGTCGCAAAAACAAACAGGCAACAGGAATAGCCAAATATTTAATAGAACATAATATTAAAGTAATATCTTCAGAATCGTTAATACTTGGAAACTCTTATACAATAAATTTTATCTATGGTGTAATAAAATTTTTAAATAATAACTCTGATAATATAGCAAAGGCACAGATAATAAATTTTCTTATTAACAGCAAAAAGATAAAATCACAATCTCTAAATCAAGTCCTTCAGCAAATTAAAGAAGACAAAGATTATCCTGTTGAAACATTTATTGACTACCTGAAAAAACAAGGATTTGCTCTAAATATATCACAATTAGTTAAACTTTCTGTTTATGAACTTTGCGAAGAAATTATACACATTTTTAAACTTGATATTTCTTCAGGCATACAGTTTTTTCTTGATGCAGTATATAGTTTTTCTTTAAAAAATAATACTAATATTATTGATTTTATTCAGTGGTGGGAAGATAAAAAAGATAAAACATCTGTCATTGCCCCTGAAGAAATTGATGCTGTCAGAATAATGACTATACATAAATCAAAAGGTCTTGAATTTCCTGTTGTAATATATCCTTTTGCTATACAAAAATTTGAAACAGGAAGAAATAAATATACTTGGGTTGACTTTAATAATACTAAACTTGAAGAATTAAAAGTATTGCTGTTGCCTGTAAACAAAGGACTTTTAGATACTGAATTTTCAGATATTTATGAAAAAGAAAAAGACAAATCATATCTTGACCTTATTAATCTACTTTATGTTGTAATGACGCGGGCTTCTGAAAGATTATATATCTTAACACAAAATACTAAAAAAATAAATCAACCATTAAAATCTGTTCCTGAAATATTTGCAAAATATTTAGAAAATGATTATAATCCTGAAAAATTAGAATATGAATATGGGAATGCTGATATTCATAAACCTTTGTCAACAAAACAGGAAGAAAATATATGTAATTTGAATAAATTTATTTTTAGCAGCTGGAAAGAAAAAATTCCATTAAAAATTAGTGATACACAAAATGAAAGATGGGGAAATATTGTTCACACAGCTTTTTCAAAAATAAATAATGCAGGTGATATTGATAATGTATTAGAAGATATGTATCTTAAAGACATAATTAATGCTCTTGAAAAGAATGAATTAAATAATGAAATATTAACATTACTTTCCAATCCTGAAATAAAACCTTTTTTTGCAAAAAATCTGATTATCCGAAATGAAGCGGAAATACTTTCATCAAAAGGAAAGACCTTTCGTCCTGACCGTATAATAATGTCTGCCAATAAAACTATTATAATAGATTATAAAACAGGCAAACCTGCTCAGGAACATAAAGAGCAAATTAATGAATATGCTAAAATATTATCAGAAATGGAATATCATAATATAGAAAAATATCTTATCTATATAAGAGAAAACAAAGTTGTAAAAGTTTAATGGCTTATAAAAAAATAAAAATATAGTTAAAAAATTTTGTTTTATTATTTTTTTATCTTAAAATTGCAAAAAATTTATTCAATTAAAAATTAACTAAAATAAAATTATCATGAAAAAAGTATTTATCATTGTTCTTGCAGCTTTTTCTTGCTTTGCTCAACAAGGATTTTCACAGGAAAAACAAGAAAAAAACCCTATAATAAAGTTTGATACCAAGACATACGATTTTGGCACAGTAAAAGAAGAACTTGGTGATATTGAAGCTGTTTTTAATTTTACAAATGTTGGGAATGATACTTTAAAATTATTAACGGTAAAAGCAAGTTGTGGATGTACTTCTACAAAATACACAAAAGAACCTGTATTACCGGGCGAAAAAGGTTTTGTAAAAGCTATATATGGCACTAAAAACAGACCCGAAAAATTCAGAAAAGGTGTTACTGTTACTACAAATGACCCTCAAAATCAAAGAATTACATTAGTAATCAGTGGTGAGGTTACACCAAGAATTCAGACATATAAGGACTGGTATCCTACTAAAGTTGGTAATCTTAGATTCAAAACAAATCATCTTGCTTTTACGAAAATTAATAATGACGAGGTAAGAACAGATACATTGATAGTATATAATGAATGGGATAAAGATATGAAGATATTAAGCTTTAAAAATGTTACACCATTTTTTACATGCAAAGCAGAATCGGAAGTTATCAAACCATCTAAAACAGGAAATATTATCATAACATATGATGCTACAAAAAGAAAAAATGACTATGGACTACAATTTAGCAGATTTACAATGATGACCAATGATGAACTGCAACCTGAAAAAAAATTGATAGTAAGTGCAGAAGTTGTTGAAAATTTTTCTAAACTAACACCTGAGCAACTTAAAAATGCACCTAAAATTGCGTTTGATAATCCCGTTTATGACTTTGGCTCAGTAAAAACAGGAGAAAAGGTCTTATATGGTTTTGTCTTTAAAAATCAAGGCAAAACAGACCTTATAATAAGAAATGTAAAAGCAAGCTGCGGATGTACTGCTACAAATCCTGAAAAAACAACACTAAAACCGGAAGAATCCAGTAAAATAAATATTAGTTTTAATACAAGTGGACGTAGCGGAAACCAACACAAAACAATAACAGTAATATGTAATGACCCTAATAAATCTACAACAGTCCTTAGTGTTAAGGGTATGGTTACTAAATAGTTTTTGTTTATAAAGTAATTGATAAACCGTTGAAACGGTTATATCTATGTAATTTTTTTCATTAACACCTCGTTGAAACGAGGTGTTAATGAAATAGAAATGTTTATATGCACCATGATAAATCACGGTATATATAAACATTTTCTTTTTTAGTAACCGTTTTAATGAATTTTTTATAAAATATAAGGAATAATGTTTTAAAAGGCAGGGACAATAATAATAAAATATAATTTATGAACTTAGCGAAGCGATCTCACGAAGTAATAATTTAGATTAAAATTTGTAGCAGAATCATTAACATTAAATTTTTTCGTCAATCCAGTCGCCATTTTCTTTAATTATGTTAATTAGTTGATCTACAGCATATTTTTCGTCAATATTTTTTTTAACAATTTGGTCTTTTTTATACAGAGTGATTTTGTTTTTACCTGAGCCAACATATCCATAATCAATATCATTCATTTCACCCGGACCATTTACTATACATCCCATTATTCCTATTTTCAGTCCTTTTAAATGATGAGTGTGTTTACGAATTTCTGTTAGGGTTTTTTCTATATTAAATAGTGTTCTCCCGCATGAAGGACAAGAGATATATTCAGTTTGCGAAAATCTGTTGCCTGTTGCCTGTAAAATTTTAAAACAAGTATTATTTATAAAATTTAAGTCATATTTTTTGTCGGTCTTAATCCATATTCCATCTCCTAATCCATCAATGAGCAATGTTGCAAAATCTATTGAGCTATATAATTGAAATTGTTTTTTGTTTAATTCATTATATTTTATTTTTATAATAACAGGCGTTTCAGAGTTATTATTTATTAATTTAAAAAACATTTTACGTTGTCCTCTTACTTTATCTTTGGCTTGTATTTCAAAGATAAGCACAGCTGTTGGGTCTGTTTTTATTTTATTTATAAATTTATCATTAAGATTTTTTAAAGTAATATTGACAAAATTTATTTTATCAGATTTTTTATCGCATCTGAAATATTCTTCTCCTTGAAATAAAGGGAATACATTGTTTTTTGACTTATCAAAAATATCATTATCCTGAATTAAGTATAGAGAATCAGGATGAGTAAATTTTATTTTTTGTTTTCCAATATACAGGTAATCACATGCTCTATTGTTTTTGAGCCATTTATTATTCTTTTTGTTGTATCCTATTTCCTTAAACATCATTTTTAGTTCATCTTCTGAGTTAAAAAATGCTTTATCTTTATCAGATATATCGGCAATGACAACAGGAACATTTTTGCTTCCTGTATTTTTGATGTTAAGTGTTTTTCTTCTTTTATATGAAAAAGGGCTTGTAATTATTTGAGCAGGTCTTTTTTCAACAGGTTTATTTATTCTTTTTGAATATCTGTTAATCAATGTTTTGGCAACAGGTATTTCAAGTTCCGGCTTTTCTGTAAGAGACACGCGTATGGTATTGCCAATGCCATCTTCAAGTAAAGCACCTATTCCTGCGGCAGATTTTATTCTTGCATCGTCTCCTTGTCCTGCTTCTGTAACGCCAAGATGTTGTGGATATATTATTCCATGTTTAATCATCCTGTTTTGTAATAATCGGCAAGCTTGTATCATAGTTTTTGTATTGCTTGCTTTCATAGACAGAACAATATTATAAAAGTTTAATTCTTCGCATATACATACAAATTCCATAGCAGCTTCAACCATACCAAGAGGCGTGTTTCCATAACGGTTCATTATTCTTTGTGATAAAGAGCCATGATTACTTCCTATACGAATGGCTGTATTATGTTGTTTACATATTTTAATTAAAGGAGTGATACGATTTTTTATTTTTTCTATCTCATAATCATATTCTTTGTCAGTATATTTTAATTTTGCATTTTCTTTTCTATCTACATAATTTCCAGGATTTATTCTTACTTTTTCAACTATAGATGCAGCTATTTCAGCTGCTTTTGGATTAAAATGCACATCAGCTATTAAAGGGACATTATATCCTCGTTTTCTTAATTCATTTTTAATATTTTTAAGATTTTCCGCCTCTTTAATATTTGAACTTGTAATACGGACATATTCGCATCCTGCATTAATCATTCTTATGGCTTGCTCAACATTGCCAATAGTATTCATTGTATCAATATTTGTCATAGATTGAATGCGGATAGGATTATCTCCGCCAAGAGGAACATTGCCGATATTTACAATGCGTGCCTTAAACCTTGAATAAGATGTTAAACTGTTACAATAAATTAAATCTGATTTATCTGTATTATTTTTCATTAATTTTTTAATCATATAAGTATTTAACAGTTTAGCAATTTAGCAATTTAACAGTTTAACAATTTAACAATTTAGCAATTTAATCTGTTTAAATAACTGTAAATATTAGATAATTATTATATAATCTTAAATTTATCCCAGTCAAGGGCAACAGTAAACTGTTTGCGAAAGTTCTCCATCTTATATTTAGAGAGTTCTATTGTTTCTATTGACTCAGTATCAGGTTTTGTTTTGGATATGATTTTCCCTTTTGGGTTGATAACCATAGAATTGCCGGAGAAAGGTATTTTATTTCCATCTGTTCCTATTCTGTTAACTCCAATAATATATGATTGATTTTCAATAGCACGTGCAATCAAGAGTGATTTCCATGTATAGTTTTTATGTTTAGGCCAATTTGCTATATAAATCAAGCAATCATACTCGTAAATATCTGTAAAAGTATTTTTGCTCCATACAGGAAATCTTAAATCATAACATACTAATGGTCTTATCTTCCATCCTTTTGTTTCAACAATCAATTTTTTATTTCCTTTTGATGAATAAATATGTTCTTTTGCCGGACGAAACAAATGCCTTTTGTCATATTTTTGATAATCACCATCAGGATTCATCCATATTAGTCGGTTATAATAATTATCATCTTCTTTTATCAACAAACTACCGGTTACAACACATTTTTTTTCTTTTGCTGTATTTTTGAGCCATTGTATTGTCTCTCCATTACTATTTTCAGCATAGTTGTTAAAATTAGGAGAAAATCCTGAGTTAAACATTTCAGGCAATACAATTATGTCTGTATTATTAATATCAGATATTTTTTTTTCAAAAGCATCTAAATTGGCTTGAACATCTTCCCAAATCAAATTTGACTGAATAATTGTAATTTTTAAATTATTCATATTAAAAAGTTTAATATATATAAATTTTGCACAAAGTTAAGTAATAATATCAAATATAATTAGTTTTGTCTGTTTTTTGTGCAAAAAGAGTTTAGATGTTTTTGAAATTAAAAAGAGAATCTTTGGTATTTTTTTAACTAAATATTTGATAAATAAAATTATTTTTGTTTATCTTTGCATTTTTATTTTTATTAAAACATATAAATATGTCAAAAAGTTGTGAACTTACAGGAAAAAGAATGATGGTTGGAAATAATGTTTCTCATTCTCATATTAAAACCAAAAGAAAATTTTATGCTAATCTACAGGTCAAAAAATTTTTCCTGCCTGAAGAAAATAAGTGGATAACATTAAAAGTTTCTACTTCAATGCTGAGAACTATTAATAAAAAAGGAATAAGCGCCTGTATAAAAGAAGCAAGAGAAAAAGGTATTTTAAAAAAATAGTTTATGTTTTTTTTATTTTTTTGCAAATGCTATTGCTATATAGTTAGTAATAGCATTTTTTTTTATATTTTACTAATTCTAAAAAAACTAAATATGAAAAAATCAATCTTATTATTTATAATATCATTTGCTATTATAACTTCATGTAATAATAAAAAACATAATGATAACAAAGCAAAATTAAGAGGGCTTGTTGATACTATTGGTTTTGCTCATCAATCATGGCAAATGGATTCTATTATAAGCCGAATTAATAATACACAGGGAGATTTATTACAAAATGCTCTAAAAACAGCAGATGTTAATAACAATACACAATGGAAAGCAATAATATCTCCTCATGATGATTATACTTATGCAGGATATTCTTATCTCACCGGCATAAAAAATATAAAAGCCCATATAATTATATTTTTTGGAGTAACACATAAAGCCCGTGTTTTGGGATTGGAAAATCAAATTGTTTTTGATAATTATATATCATGGAGAGGAGCTTATGGAGAGATTAAACCATCTTCAATTCGTGAAGAGATTATTAAACAACTGCCAAAAGATATGTATCAGATTAATGATTCAATGCAAGGTATGGAACATTCTGTTGAAGCCATCTTACCTTTTTTGCAATATTATAATCATAACATTGAATTTGTATCTATTTTAGTGCCTTATATGTCTTATGACAGAATGATAGAAATTGCCAGACCATTAGCACAGTCCATTAAAAAAATAGCAAAACAAAAAAACTGGAAATGGGGCAAAGATTACGCATTTGTTATAAGCACTGATGCTGTGCATTATGGAGATAAGGACTGGGGAACCTCAGAACTCAATTTTTATGGCTCTGATACAGCAGGATATAAAAAAGCTGTTAACCATGAGTATGAAATAATAAATAGTTCTCTTACAGGCAAACTTTCTCAGTCAAAAATTAAAAAATTTATCAACTATACTACTGACACTACAAACTTTAAAAAAGGAACTTGGTCGTGGTGTGGCAGATATTCTGTGCCTATGGGTTTAATGACAGCATATAACTTACAAATTTTACTGGATGAGAAATTGAATGGAACTTTATTATCATATTCTACAAGTATTGACCACAAACATATTCGCGTTGATGACATTAAAATGGGCGTTACTGCACCTGCAAATATTCATCACTGGGTAGGTTATGCAAGTATTGGATACGATTAAATTAATTATCAATTATGAATTATGAAATTTGGAACTTGATACTGAAAACTTTTGACTTTTATCTTGGCTGAATTCAACGGTATAAACAGATAAATTTATAGTAATGCCAAATAATATTTATGAATTTATTATTATAACTGATAATAATAAAATAAAAAATAATGTAAAGACACAATGCAATGTAGAGACGCAAAATTCGTCAGTAGCCGAACAAGTTTTTGCGTCTCTACAAATATAGCAGGAACAATAATTTTTTTTTACGTTTTCTCAATTAAACATAAACAGATGAAACATCCACAACCAAAGACAATTAAAGTTTTAGGTTTAATATTGTAAATTTAAAAACTTATCAGGTATCCGACAGCCGCTGCTACTGCCACTTCCGCTATTTTTTTAATATTTTTACTACATTGCGTTTTACCCATTTTGCTTCCATAACACGATAAGGATATTTTGATTTCATTTGTTGTGCATTTGGACAGTCAATACGATGAATTTTTATTCCGTCTTTTACAGTTATAAAGGCAAAGATATTATCACCAAAATCAGGATTACAACATTTTGCTAATTTATAATCAACTTTACCAAAATCATATCCTGTAATTGATATATTACTTTTACCGGGACTGGTATATTTAACAAAATCCTTAACATTTTCTTTGGTGATAGGTTGAGTAAGTTTATCATCAGTTTTTTGAGTAGTTATAAAAATATTTTTGATTTTAGATACATCAATTTTTTTTGTTGCTATGGAGTGATAGAGTTCTAATATATTATCTAATTTAGAATCAGATAATATTTTTTGTATATTTTCATTATTAAATTTTATTTTAAGTTGGTTAAATTTTCGTTTTAAGATTTCTTTTCCCAACTCTGCTTTTTTGTATCTTTCGTGGTTTATAAAACGTTTGATTTTTGCTTTGGCACTTTTACTATTTACAAAGTTAAGCCAGTCAGGTTTGGGCTTTTGATTTTTAGAAGTGATTATCTCTACTTTATCGCCATTTTGCAAAATATGTCTTATAGGGACTGTTTTATTATTTACTTTAGCTCCGGTGCATTTGTCTCCTATATCTGAATGTATTTGATAAGCAAAGTCAAGGACAGTTGCTTTGTATGGCAGTTTTTTTAGGTCTCCTTCTGGAGTAAAGATAAAAATTTCATTAGAATAGCGATTTAGTTTGGTGCTGTCAAATGTTTTTGTGTCAGGATTTTCAAGTATATTTCTTACATTTTTAAGCCATTGGTCAGGACTTTCAATATTTTTTTCTTTTCCTTTATATCTCCAGTGCGAAGCATTTCCTTTTTCAGCTATTTCATCCATTCTTTTTGTCCTTATTTGCACTTCTATCCATCTGTTATCATGTGTTGATACTGTTGTATGCAAAGATTCATAGCCATTAAGTTTAGGAAAAGAAATCCAGTCACGCAAACGGTTTGTATTTGGATTATAAATATTTGTTACAATAGAATATACTCTCCAGCAATCTGTTTTTTCATTTTCAAAAGAAATATTTATTATTATCCTGATAGCAAAGATGTCGTAAACTTCTTCAAATCTTATATTTTGTTTTTGCATTTTATTCCATACAGAATATACTGACTTATATCGTGTTTTGATTTTATAATCAAAATTATTGTCATCTAATTGTCTTTTTATTGGTTTAACAAATTCTTTAATAAATGCATTATGTTTTGCCTTTGTATCTCTTTGTTTTTTATCAATAGCATCATATATTTCAGATTTTGTATATTTCATAGCAAGGTCTTCTAATTCTTTTTTAACATTATAAAGTCCAATTCTATGAGCTATAGGGCAATAGATAAGATGTGCCTCTGTTGAGATTTTTATTTGTTCTTGTTTTGGCATTAAATTTAGAGTCCGCATATTGTAAAGCTGAATTGCTAATTTTATTAGTATTATGCGCACATCATCTGCTTCTGTGAGGAGTAATTTTATAAATCTTTCCGGCTGGGATGATATATTTTTATTTTCAAAGGTAAATGATAATTTTTTTAATCCTTTGAGTATAGTTATAACTGTTTTGCCAAAGTTTTTTTCAACTGTTTGTAATAAATCATTATTTTTTTCAACAGCATCGTATAATAATGAACATATTATTGAATTAGTATCTAATATTATTTCTTTGGCTGTAATCTGTGCTATTGCCAGAGGTCGTAAGATGTAAGGTCTTCCTGATTTTTGTTGTGTGTTTTTTAAATTTTCAGATGCTATATCAAATGCCAGACCAATTAATTTTATATCATTTTCTTTAATTAATAGCTTACTCGTTTTTAATAATGAATGATATTTGGTAAGGATATGTTTTTTTTCCTGATTTGTTATCTGTTTTGCCATGGTGGGATAATAAAAGTCATTACAGATAAAAGTTTAAGATTCAATAAATATTTACACATGAAATTTTGTAAAGCAGAATATCTTATAGGGGTTCTATTGTTCTTACTTTTTACTTTCTTGCTTCTCACTTTTATCTTCTTTTTTAGGAACAAACAGTTTATCATATTGTTTTTTGATTTTACTGTCTGAAGCTAAGAATTTTTTTGCAACAGAGATAGTTGCTTTTGCTGAGTCAGATTTATTATTTTCATTTAAATAGTCAGAATATAAGATAAAAGCATCTATTAGTACAGGTTCTGTTATTTCACTAGATTTATAATTAGGGTTTTCATAATTTTTATATAGATGAGTCATAGAAGTATCTATACTCATCTCGGCCTGAGATTCGTTGTTTGATAAAGCATCACATACGCCTTTTGCAAACATTACATTATAATCATCAAAATCAAATTTCATTATTTCTTTAAATGTATATGACGCTTTTTTATAATTTTTATCTTTATAATAATTTTGTGCCTGTTCTACAGCAGTTTTCTTTAATTTGTTAAAATAACTTTGTTCATGATTATAAGATTCATTTTTTTTATCTTTTTTTCTGAATTTAGCAGCATATTTTAAGGCATCTTTAAAAGCTTTTGGATAGTCCTCTTTAATACTTGGTTCATCCATCAAAGATATCTCATAATAGCTCATAGATAAATAAAGATAAGGTTCCGAATATCTTTTTGTTTTTTCATTAATTATATATTTTTCAGCTTTATAAATACAATCTTCATATTTTTCGTCCATATAAAGGCTCTCCAACTTTTCAAATTTTTTTTCATTTTTTTCTTCTTCCTGAGCAACAGAAAACTTATTGATGATTAGCACTAAAAATACTGCTATTATTACTATTTTTTTCATAATTGGTTTATTTTTTTTAATTGTTTAGAATTTAAGTTGAATTTTAAATAAAAAAAGGATACAAATTTATTAAACACAAAAATAGTTTATTTTTTTTAATTTCTGTATTTATAAACATTTTTTTTTATAACCTGAATTATTACTTCGTGAGATCGGTTATTCGCTTCGCTCATGAGATCACTTCGTTAAGTTCGCTAAGTTCATAAATTAAATTATATGTTATTATCATTAGCCCCGTCCTTCAGGGCGGGGTATAGATTTAAGCAACACCCACTTCTGCGAAATTTTGAAAAGTTTATTTTTTATTTTATAAAATTTTCAAAATTTTACAGATGGTGTCATGCTTTTATCCTTGTCCCCGCCTTAAAAGGCGGGGACAAGGATATATATTTTCTGAAAATTTATGGATAATCCAGGATAATAAACAAATTTACAATTTATTTATAAGATGCAATTAATAGAAGTCCCCTTAAGAAAGTTATTTATATTACTTTCTATCCTGTTCTGTATGTCAAGTTCATCATATTTTATAAATTTTTTGCCTGTAATATTTTCGTAAAGTTCTATATATCTTTTTGATACAGAATTTATAAATTTATCAGTCATTTCAGGAATTTTTTGATTTTTTTGTCCATTAAAATTATTTTTCATAAGCCATTCTCTTACAAATTCTTTTGACAGCTGTTTTTGTGGCTCATTATTTTTTTGTCTTTCATTATATCCTTTTTTATAAAAATATCTTGAAGAATCTGGAGTATGAATTTCGTCAATAAGATATATCTTATCATTATATTTACCAAATTCATATTTGGTATCAACTAATATTAATCCCATCTTATTAGCAATATCAGTTCCTCGCTTAAATAATGCTTTTGTATAATATTCTAATTTTTCATAATCATTTTTGCTTATTAATTTATCTAAATCAGATAAAATATCTTTTTTAGATATATCTTTATCATGTCCGTTATCTTCTTTTGTGCTAGGCGTGATTATTGGCTCAGGAAACTTATCATTTTCTTTCATTCCGTCAGGCATAGATATTCCACAAATAATCCTTTTGTCTTGTTTATATTCACGCCATGCATGACCTGACAGATAACCTCTTATAACCATCTCTATTTTAAATGGTTTACATAATATTCCAACACTAACCATAGGATCAGGCACAGCAATTTTCCAGTTAGGAATAATATCATCGCTAGCATCAAGAAATTCTGCTGCAATTTGATTTAATACCTGACCTTTGTAAGGAATAGCTTTTGGTAAAACAATATCAAAAGATGAAATTCTGTCTGTTGCAATCATTATTAACATTTTATCATCTATTGTATAAATATCTCTTACTTTTCCTTTATAAAAATTTGTTTGTTTAGGAAAATTAAAATTGGTTTTATTTAAAATATTAGTCATAATAAATATGTTCTGTTTAAAAATGTTGGAATTATTAATAATTATCACAAAAGTAATTAAATTTTTTTGTAAAAGTCATAAATCGTTGAATGATTTAAATTTTAAACCACCCAATTTATGTATAAACAACTGACGGGTTAACCCGTCAGTTTAAAATATAATCTGCATAAAGAAAAAAAATATTTATATTTTTTATTGTTATTTTATATTTTTTTATTACATTTGGAATTTTAAATAATTAAATTAATTTTAATAACCTATAAAATATAAAAACTATGAAAACAAAAATACTTATTTCATTATTTGTTGTCTCATTGTTTGGTATAGTATTAGTTAATGCACAGTGTACTCCTGACCCTGCATATACAAATACCGGTCTTTATCCTGCTGACAGTTTGCCACATGCTGATGTTGGAACTTCTTACAGCACAATAATGACAATAGTAATTCCTGCTGATACAATTCTTCCTATAGTAGGTGCTGTTCCTATTGATTCCGTAGGTATTACCAGTATTGATGGATTATCTGCCAATCTTACATATCAGGCAGATGCTACAAATGATTACTGGCCGGGAGGAACATCCGGCTGTATATTGATTTCAGGCACACCTGCACCTGCTGATGCAGGAATTGATACTTTAACATTTAATATACAAACTTGTTTACAAGGGCAGCAAATTCCTGGCACGGAAGTACGTATACTTAGAATACAAGGAACCAGCGGAATAGAAATAATTATACCTGACAAATTTAATGTCTTGCAAAATTTACCAAATCCTTTTTCTAATAAGACAAAAATTGTTTATACTACTCCTGTAAATGATAATTTTGATTTTACTGTTTATAACATTATTGGTGATGTTGTTTCCCAAAAATCTTTAAAAGCCAAAGCCGGCACTAATAATATCATTTTTGATGCAGATGGCTTAACATCAGGAATATATTTATATAAAATAAGTAATGAAAATCAGGTTATCACAAAAAGAATGATAATTTCTAAATAATTGGGTCTCAGACCAAATTATCTGATTGCAGGATTTTTAAAATGATGCTAAAATATTTATTTCAATCTGTTCATTATCTGTTTTAATTTGTTGTTGTTTTTTGAGCAAAAGATTAGAAAATTTGAATATTATGAGGAATAAAGAATCTTTTAATCTTTCAATCTGGTATGTTAATTTTGACGTATTTATTATAAATATTTTTCCTGAAAAAATTAAGTTTTTTTTAATAAGGTAATAAGGTTGAAAAACTGACAGAATTTGTATTTTTCTACTAAGGTCTAAAATCTTTAAAATAAGGTTTTTAAAACCTTATCATAAAAAAATAACCTTAGTAGAAATATTGAATACGCTATAAAAATAACCTTATTACCTTATTTAGTATATACAAAATTTGCAGGAAATTTTTTGGCGAATTATCCTACAAAATTAACACACCACTTTTAATTTTTCAATCTTTTATAAACAGCAAACATTCATAATTAAATTAATGACATTTTCTGTAACAATTCTTGGGTCTGGCTCTGCTATACCAATAGCAAACAGACATCTCAGCGCTCAGATACTTAATGTAAATGAGCGTTTGTTTTTAATTGACTGTGGTGAAGGCACGCAATTGCAGTTAAGAAAGTATAATATCAAATTTCAACGAATTAATAATATTTTTATCAGTCATTTGCACGGAGACCATTATTTTGGGCTAATATGCTTATTAAATACAATGCATTTGCTTGGCAGAACTAATGAACTTCATTTATATGCTTTTTCTGAGTTAAAACAAATAATTGATATACAATTAAAAGCATCTAACACAAAATTGTCTTATCCTCTTATTTTTCATTCATTAAAATGTGATGTTTCTAAAATTATTTTTGAAGATGACAGATTATCTGTAAAAACAATAATATTAAATCATGGTATTCCTGATTGTGGATTTTTATTTAAAGAAAAAAAACATGAAAGGAATATAAAAAAAGATGTTCTTAATGAAATAAATATACCTTTTACAGAATTTAGTAAAATAAAAAATGGTGAAGATTATATAGATGATAATGGCAAAGTGTATAAAAATGCTGTTCTAACTATTGAACCACCAAAGCCACGTTCTTATGCATATTGCTCTGATACTAAATATTTTGAGCCAATAGTTGAACAAATAAAAAATGTGGACTTGCTTTATCACGAAGCAACATTTATGGAAGATAAAAAAATAAATGCAGAACAAAGATTTCATTCAACAGCAAAACAATCTGCAGAAATTGCAAAAAAAGCAAATGCAAATAAACTTGTTATCGGACATTTTTCTGCAAGATATAAGGACTTAAACTTATTGTTAAAAGAAGCAAAAAGCATTTTCTCTAATACTTTTCTTGCAGAAGATGGCAAAAAATTTGATATTTAACAATTTATAAAATTATGATTTTAATTGCAGACAGTGGCTCTACAAAGACGGACTGGAAATTAATAAATGCTCAAAAAGAGATTGAAGATTTTCAGACCATAGGATTTAATCCTTATTTTATTGATTATAAAGATATTGAAAAAATATTAAGAAAGGACTTAATCCCTAAAATTGACTGTATTTCTGTCAGAAAAATATATTATTATGGAGCAGGATGCTCTTCTAAGCAAAAATGTGATATTGTTGCAAAAGTTTTGAATAATATTTTTATTAATGCAGATGTTACAGTAGAGCATGATTTACTTGGTGCATCAAGATCTTTATGCGGTAGGAGTGAGGCAATCGTTTGTATTTTGGGAACCGGCTCAAGTTCATGTTATTATGATGGAAAAAATATTGTAGAAAATATGCCTTTGTTTGGATATATGTTTGGTGATGAAGGTAGCAGTGCCCAGTTTGGCAAAATATTTATAAAAGCATATTTAAAAGATGAATTGCCAACAGAGATAAAAAATATCTTTTACAAAAAATATAAACTCAGTAATGAAGATATACTTGACTGCGTTTATAAGCAAGCTTATCCTAATAGATTTTTGGCTTCTTTTGGTATGTTTTTTTCTGAAAATATAAAGAATCCTTATATTTATAATATTGTTGAATCCTGCTTTGACAGTTTTTTTTATTATCAGATTTGTCGCTATTCAAACTATAAATCCGTTCCGGTAAATTGTGTTGGCTCAATAGCATTTTATTTTAAAGATATACTTAAAAAAGTTGCTAAAAAAAATAATGTATCAATAAAAAAGATAGTTAAATCGCCAATACAAGGGTTAATGGAATATCATCTTATGGTTTAGCTCAATATTTTTTGCATATACAATGGTGCAGACGATAATGCACTATTTATCAATGTATTGTTTCCCAATGTCCTCTCCATGTTTGATTATCTCTTTACTTTTTATTCTACCAGTCCGAATAGCAAATGAATTAATAATTTTTCCTTCTTTTGATTCTACTGCATTAGTTAATACTTTAATTGCACCTTTATCACCAGTGCTACCCATTGTAACAAAAATAATCACCTTTTTATCATTAAAATTTGCCTTTGAGATAAATGTGTTAACTGCCGGAGCTGACCTTGATGCCCAAACCGGTGTCCCTAAGAATATTATGTCATAATTGTCCAAGTTAAAATCCATAGGTTTTATTTCACTACACTTTCCTTTTCTTGCACAATATCCTCCATTAATAAAGCCAAATAATCCTTTTCTTCTTTTTACTTCTTCAATTTTTTTTATATCTGCATTTAATGTTTTTGCAATTGCTTTTGCAACGGATTCTGTTTTTCCGGTCAAAGAATAATATACTATTAATGTTTTTGTTTTCATTATGCTACTTTAGTTTTATATAAATGTTTCTGAAATTCAATAAACAGCGATGTTATGTTTGAAACATCACCCAATATTTCTTTCGCATCTTCCAACGATTGATATTTATTTGTCAGTAAGATTGGTAATTTATCCTGATCAAGTTCTTCAACGCCTGTTTCTACATATTTACTCAATACAAATTCTATAAACTCTTTTTGTTTGTCGTTGAGTAATGCAAAAATTGTTGCTTCGGCTCTTGTTACCCTTTCTTCTCTTGTTATTGGTTTTATGTCACTGTTAAACACATATTCCAACACATCATATAAATCGCTTTTTTCTGCGTTAATTAGCTTTTGTAGTGTGTTTAATTCATCTTTTCCGAAACCTGCTTCGTCCAACTTTTCAAGCAATGTTTTTCTTGTTATTGGATTACTCCAAATTATTCGCAATTCTTCTTCGCTTTTGAAGAAATTGGGAAGTTCTCCAAATAAGTTATTTAAAAATTCTTCTGCTGAAATTGGCTTGCCGTCAGCACTCCAAAACGAAGTAGCAATCATATATTGTATTTCACGTTCTTTACCATCGCTCAATTTAATTTTAATTTTTTTTCGTTTTTCTTTTTTATCTCCATCTTCCGGCTCTTTAGGTTCTTTGGGAGGTTCTGGTACTATTATGTCTGGTTGTCCTTCAGGTTCAACAGGTTCACCGTCCCATTCAGGGTCTGAAAAACGTTGATATGCATCTACAAAATCATAAATAGTAAAAAATTCTTTTCCGTCAAATAAACGTGTTCCTCTGCCAACAATTTGTTTAAACTCTATAATTTGATTAATCGGACGCATTAATACAATATTTCGAATATTTCTTGCATCTACGCCTGTTGAAAGTTTCTGAGAAGTAGTTAGAATAGTTGGAATAAGTTTTTCATTATCTTGAAATTCCCTTAAAAATTGTTCTCCTATTTCTCCATCATTACTAGTAACACGAACACAATAATTTGGGTCGTGGCTTTTCTTGAATTGATTTACCAAATCACGAACTGCTGCTGCGTGGACTTGAGTAGCACAAAAAATAATAGATTTATCGTTCTGATTAGCTTCGTTCATAAATATTTGAACTCGTTTCGCCTCTCTTTCCTTTATTTCTATGATTTTATTAAAATCAGGTTCAATGTAAAGTTTTCCTTCTTCTATTTCACCTTCTAATATATCATCATCGTCTGTGTAGATATAATCGTCAAGAGTTGTTTTGATACGTTTTACTTTAAATGGTGTTAAAAAACCATCACTAATACCTTCTTTGAGCGAATAGATGTAAACAGGTTCACCAAAATATCGGTAAGTATCAACATTGTCTTTTCGTTTTGGTGTGGCTGTTAAGCCCAACTGAACAGCAGGTGAAAAATAATCTAAAATATCTCTCCAATTTCCTTCATCATTTGCTCCGCCTCTATGGCACTCGTCTATAATAATAAAATCAAAATAATCAGCAGGATAATCGCCAAAATATGCTTCGGCAGGCTCAGCAACCTTTGGCGCAATACTAGTTTTGCTTTTAGATAGTTGTTTTAGAAGTTCAATATCTCTATTGATTAAAGCTATTTTTTTTGCTCTGCTCCATCGTTGGACTTGTTTTTCCCTATCAAATGCTTTGTCAATTCTTTCAAAAGTTTCATAGTAAACTAATTTTACTGGCAAATGCTGCTTTGTATATTCAGAACCTTCTCCTTTTTGATGTTCAGCTAATCTTTTATTTAAGTTCTTTGCACTTCCTGTATAAAAGCTACCATCAGCACATTCTAAAATATACATATACCCTTTTGCATCCTCAATTTGACTTATTTCAGCAAAGGATGCTTCGACAGGCTTAATAATCTTTGGTTCTAAAGTGGTGGGTGAGCTTGTCGAACCCCCACTCATAAAGGTTTGAAAGATGGTAAAAAAGATGCTGCCGTTGGTTGGCACTTTACCTCTCTTTTTTATTTCGCCGGGTTTAATTCTTACCATAGCATCATCGGGAAATGCTGAAAAAACATTGAATGCCTGGTCTGCGAGAATGTTTCGGTCTGCGAGAAATAAAATTCGTGGTCGTCTTGCAACATAATCGGTTACTGAGCTTGTCGAAGTAAGGTTCCAACGAGTATGAAAAAGTTTCCAGGCAATTTGAAAAGCAATATCTGTTTTTCCTGTTCCTGTAGCAAGGGTTAATAAAATGCGGTCTTTGTTATTTGCAATTGCTTCAAGTGTGTTTTTTATTGCAATTTCCTGATAATATCGTAATTGCCAGGTACCACTTTTATCTTCATAAGGAACTGAAGCGAATTTTTCCCGCCACTCATTTTGGTCAGAATAGGTTTTGTCCCAAAGTTCTTCCGGAGTTAGATAATCGGTTACCAAACCTTCTACACCTGTTTTCATACAGATGCTATAAATTTCTTTTCCGTTGGTGGAATAGGTGGTTTCTAATTTTAGTTTTTCTGCATATTGTTTTGCCTGTGCTACTCCTTCACCAACAGTTAATTCATCACTTTTAGCTTCAACAACAGCGAGTTTAATACCTTTGTAAACCAGAATATAATCGGCAATAAGTGGTTTTTTTCTACTACCGCCAATTTGTATTCTACCGTCTGTAATTTTACAAACATCTCTTTCACGAAGGATTTTAGAACCCTCTACAACACCCCAACCACAAGCTTTTAATTTAGGGTCTATAAGTTCTGCTCTTGTTTCTGCTTCGTTCATAATTACTCTTTCAATTTTAGTTGACATTCTATTTCAACCGTACCCAAATTGGGGACAACTGAATTTTGTATTGCTACATGGGGACAATTTGTCCATAGGTAGAATTTTATATCATTGTCAATTTTCATTATTTGAATAAAATTTATCGTCATTCCATTTTTTAGGATTGTTTTTTATATATTCCGAAATTGTATTATACGATTTCTCATTACGAATTATATGTTCCCAATAATTTCGTTGCCACAATTTACCATCAAATGGTTTCCATTTTTTATTTTTCACGCCACGAATATATTCAACCGTTACGATTGATTGAAATGCCCCTAATATATCACCCAATGTTGGGGCAATCGTTGTGGCAATCCCTTGTGGTTGCCCTTTATCATTTTGGGCGACCATGAGGGTCGCCCCTACGATTTCCAATATTGAATGAAAATGGTTTGGCATTACGGTGTATTCGTGTAATTCAATATTTTGAAATCGTTTCGGTAATTTCAACCATTCATTTTCAACCATTTTACCGGCATCATTCAATATCATTTTTCCATTTTTAACATTACCAAACATATATTCTCTGTTTTTACAACATATCGTTACGAAATACAATCCTGCCTGCGAATAATCATATCCTTTCAATCGAATTGATTTACGGTGATGTATATTTGGGTTGTATTTTGCCATAATTACAACTCTCCCCTAAACGCTTTTTGTAAAACTGATTTTTTCAATTCTTGCAAATTTACAATTTTCTTTTGATAAATAGCTTCTAATTTTTTAGTTTCGGCTGATAAAGCATCAAGTTTTTGAACTATAAATTTTTGTTGTTTTAATGAAGGATAAGAAATAGGATACCCTTTAATCATTGGAACCGTTAATTGAGGTATTGATGAACCGCTATATTTAAAATTAATTTCACTTATTACATATTTCAAATATGTCAAATCAACAATATCAATTTTTGGAGTCACAACTATTAAACGAATTGCAGGATAAAATGCTTCTTTTCTTATTTCTGAATAACCAATTGTACCTCTTGCGGATATTGTAATACTTGGTTTTGCTACTCTTACAATATTAGTATATCCGTATAATCCTTTGTTTTTTTCGCCATTAGAAAAAATTGGAATATTAAATATTTTAGTTTCAAATTTTGATGAATTATTTTTTGGCACATCTCCACCTGCAAACAATTCTTCACAAACATCATTTAATGTCTTTTCTTCCCACCCCTCGCCTTTATTCTCAAACATCCCATTCAAATAACTCTCAAAAAGTTCTTTGGCGTTTTTAAGGTTTTGTTCGGCATTGGCTTTTGCTTTGGCTATTTCGGCAAAGGCTTTGTCTAAAATGGCTACTATGCGTTGTTGCTCTGGAAGTGGTGGAAGTGGAATTTGAAATGCTTGTAAATCTTTGGATTTTAAATTGTTAATATTTGCACCATCAGATAATTCAAATATGTATTTTTTATAAGTATCAGAAATTAATGCATAAAACAAGTATTTTGGGTAAGTACTTTTATTGGGTATTATTTGTCCAATAAAACCACCAAAAGCATAACCATAATCATCATCAACTAACGCTACTTTACCTAAATGTTTTTTACTACCACTTGATAAGCAAATTAACAAAGCATTTTTTTTAATAACCTTCTCGTCTTTTATTTTAATATTTTCATTTATATATTTTAACTCAGATAAGTCAAGTTTGCTATCTTCTAAATTAATATTAGTCGCTCTTAATACAATATTTTCAGAAATATCAACCTCATCTTTTTTAGAGTATGTCAATCCTCTTTGGAATTTTGCAACTTCCCCCAACTTTTTTATTTCCCAGTTCTGTTTCATATCAGTCATTATCCTTTAATTGTGTTTCAATCAAGTGCCTTAGGTCCTCTTTGTTGGGCAAATATAGTTGATATTTATTTATAAAAAGCTGTGATGATATATTGTGCAAAGCATATTGCACGAGCAAATTGTCTTTTTCTTTTGCCAGAACAATGCCAACCGGCGGGTTGTCGCCTTCAGTATTTTCTTCGTTCTCAAAATAACCAAGATACATATTCATCTGCCCAACGTCTTCATATCCGGCTTCTTCTTTTTTCAGGTCAATCAATACAAAACATTTCAAAATACGGTGATAAAAAACCAAATCAACATAGTGATTTCGGTTTCCCAGAGTAATACGATACTGCCTGCCTATAAAAGCAAACCCTTTACCTAACTCAAGCAAGAACTGCTGTAAATGGTCAATCAGCCGTTTTTCCAAATCGGTTTCGGTTAAATGATAAGGTTCAGGGATATTAAGAAATTCAAGTACACAAGGATCTCTGATAATATCTGTCGGCTGCTGTACAATTTGGCCTTGTTTGGATAGAAGTAAAATACCTTCTTTATCTTTTGAAGCAGCTAAACGTAAAAATAAAGAGGATTTTTTTTGTCTAATTAAATCGGTTGTACTCCAGTTTTCAATGATAGTTTGCTTTTCATAAAATAAACGTTCTAAAGGGTTATCAATTTTTATCAATTCACAAAAATGTGTCCAGCTCAATTTGTGAGGAAGCTCCTCACAAATTGGATAACGATGATAAAACAACCTCATATAGTTAAGATTAGAACGGCTAAATCCTTTGCCATGTAATTGAGATAAATCTTTAGAAAGATTTTCTAAAAGTGCTTTACCGTATTTCGCCTTAAAGCTACCACCTTGTTCAAATTCAACAATATATTGCCCAATCTTCCAATATGTTTCAACCATATTTGAATTAACAGCCATAACAGCTTTCTGATGCCCGTATGCGTAAGTGTCAGAAATCCGGCTTAACAGATTTTGGTAATTATTATTGAATTTATCCAATTTGTTATCCATAATATTAATCAATTAATAATTTTAAACTTCCTATTATCAAAGTACTTTCCATGTCCAAAGCTTTCATTTCTTCTAAAATTTTGTGTGGTTGGCGTAAAGGAGTTTCTTCGGGTGTGTTTGGGTTTTTGGCACTCAGGTCAAATGTAGTTTGGTCAACGTCTTTTATGTTTATCGTCCATGAGTTTTCGCTTTCGGCTTTTGTTTTTTGCAGTTCTACAAATTCGGCTAAATCTTTTTCATTCAGCGGGTCAGTTTTTCCAAGGTTTCTATCTAAATTCATTTGGTAAAACCAAGTTTTTTTAGTGGATAAACCTTTTTCAAAAAACAAGACAACGGTTTTTACTCCTGCACCTGTAAATGTTCCACCCGGTAAATCAAGTATCGTATGTAGGTTGCTACTTTTTAAAAGTAATTTTCGCAAACTAATAGAAGCATTATCAGTATTACTTAAAAAAGTATTTTTAATAACTACACCAGCTTTTCCACCTGCTTTTAAAATTTTAATAAAGTGCTGTAAAAACAAACTGGCAGTTTCGCCAGTTTTGATGGGAAAGTTTTGTTGTACTTCGGCTCTTTCTTTTCCACCAAAAGGAGGATTAGCCAATACAATATCGTACCGGTCTTTTTCCTGTATGTCGGCAAGGTTTTTAGCAAGGGTATTGGTATGCACAATATTTGGTGCTTCTACTCCGTGCAAAATCATATTCATTATGCCAATAATGTAAGCCAATGATTTTTTTTCTTTGCCGTAAAAGGTTTTTTTCTGTAAGGTGGTAACATCATTAGTAGTAAGCTTTTTACTTTGTTTTAAATAGTTAAAGGCTTCAACAAGGAAACCTGCTGAACCAGCCGCACCATCATAAATTGTGTTTCCTATTTCGGGATCGACCACTTTAACAATGGCTTTTATCAAAGGTCGTGGAGTGTAGTATTCGCCACCATTACGCCCTGCGTTACCCATATTTTTGATTTTGCTTTCATACAAGTGGCTCATTTCGTGCTTTTCAACGTGGGTTCTAAAACGGAGTTGGTCAACTAAATCAATAACTCCTCGCAGAGTGTAACCACTTTGTATTCTGTTTTTTAGTTCGCTAAAAATCTCGCCAATTTTATATTCAATAGTATCGGCACTTTCGGCAGATGTCTTAAATTTTTTGAGATAAGGGAATAGTTTCATATTCACAAAATCGGCAAGGTCGTCGCCTGTTAAAGCATTGTGGTCAATTTTTCCACTTTTCAATTTAGGTGCTGCCCAAACTGTCCATTGAAATTCAGTAGTAATAATATTGGTGTAGGTTTTCCCTGTTAGTTCAGCTGCTGTCTGCTTATCTTTTTCTAAATCGTCAAGATATTTTAAAAACAACACCCAAGAGGTCTGTTCTACGTAATCTAATTCACTTCCACAACCTGCATCTTTGTGCAGTATGTCGTCTATATTTTTAAAAGTTTGTTCAAACATATATTTTTATTCTCTAATTTTAATTCAAAAAGGTAAAAGTATCATTAACCAAATGTGCTATTCTAAAGACCCAAAACTATTGATTTTTTATAAAAACATTATATCATATTATATTGATAATCAATGATTTATATTTTTTACAATCAAATTTATTTTGCTTTTTTATTAGTTTTTAGACAATCTGACGTTACTGGGCTTGCTGCTGGCGGGGCGATTAAAAGCCGTTTCCTGTCCTAATACACCAAAGATAATTAAAAGAACTAAAATTGTCCTAAAACCCCGCGCCCCGCTTGCAGCAAATCCATGTTATATGCTGTTGAATTATACATCTTTTTGTTCCTTCAATCCTTCATATATTCCCAGTATTGTAGATCTCATAGAAAGTGATGTCAAAATAATTATTGCAACTATTATAATCAATTTGAGTGCGCACATGTCTTTAATATTCTCAACAAAAATCAATGAAATTAGTGCTACGAAAATTGCAATAAATGCAAATATTAAAGATTTTTTAGTCAAGGATTTTATTTTTTTTATTTGTAGCATTCTGTAATTAAAACCATTTTCTAAATATCGCAAACCTCTTGGATTTGTCTCAATTGTCTTACCTCGGTCTTCCTCATATTTTGCTAATACTTGTATTACTTGAAGAATCCCTAATATGCTTTTTCTACCTATTGAGTCTCGAAGTCTGTCAAGATATTTTTTATATTCTGTTTGAAGGTCATAACCTGATTCCTTTAGTTTCATTCTTTCGAATGTAGCTTTCCCGTCACCAACCAGAAATTCTCTAATCTCATTTATTTTAAAATGAGTAAATACAGCTAATAAAGCTGAAATCGCTGCCAGTACTTGAGCAATTGTACTGAATAAATAATAAAGTGTCGTGTTTGTCATTTTGTGTTTTTTTCAATAGCATATAACGATTGTATAAACCCAATTGGGTTTATTTCGCATATAGTTTTGGTTAATATTTGAATTTCGTTTATTCCAAATCTTGAGCTTAAACTGTTGATTATCAATATTATAATTTTTTAATTTTGTTACTAATATAAACTAAAATAAATTTGTTATAACTTTTTAGCAACAAATTTAGTAATAAATATTATATTAAATAAAAATAGTTTTTTGTAATAATTCCGTTTATTTCAATTTGTTATTCTAATATGCTTATTATCAGTATTCTAATATCTAATTTTTTTATTGTTTGTATATTCTTTTTGCTTACAAATGTAATAGTGTTTTATTGGTCAGTCGTCCGACTGATTTTTATTTTGGGCTAAAGCCCTAAAATGGCTTTTATCTTAAGCCTCCGTCATAAATGGCGGAGTAACTGATAATACCAAACCGCCATCAAGATATTGAAAATATTTTGATGGCATTGGTTTGGTTAATGCCGACAGATTATCAATCTCAATATAAGAACGAAGTGAATTATATTGAGATAATTGATAGCAGGTCGGGTATTACTCATAATTTTTGCCTGTAATTCGTTTTATTTCTTTATCAAAATCGGAAACAAAATTTTCATCTTGTATTCTTCTGAATTTTTCAAATTCTTGTTCTGCCTTTAATTTGGCTTCTAAAGCAGATATTTTGCCTTTATCCTGTAAAATTGGATAGTTGGACAGTTCCAAAAAGCTATGTAAAAAATTTATCCAGTCATCCATTTTCATTAGAATTTGTCGTTTAGCTCTATTTTCAGCTAAATCTAGATATGCAGAAACAATCTGATTTAGTTCGTCAATATGTGCTTTGTTTAAATAATTTTTGGCGACTGTAATATCTGATTTTAAAATTTTTCCATCAGGGGCTTGTTTCCAATTGGTTAATCCCATATATAATTTAGTGGCATTGGCAGAATTATAAATAATTTCAGCAGCTGTTTTCCCAGTAATTGCCCAATGCAGTTTGTTTTGAACAGAGGCAAAGAATTCTTTTGTAACGGGTGCTTTATTATCATAATCGGCAGAAAGGGCGTATATATCTGTAATTTTTTGATAAAATCTACGTTCACTGGCACGGATTTCTCTAATCCGTTCCAAAAGTTCATTAAAATAATCTTTACCAAAAATTTGATTGCCTTGTTTAAGGCGTTCATCATCCAATACAAAACCTTTAATGATAAACTCTTTTAAGGTTTTGGTTGCCCAAATGCGGAATTGTGTAGCATTGTATGAGTTTACACGATAGCCAACTGAAATGATGGCATCAAGGTTGTAAAAATCAAGATTTCTACTTACTTCTCGTTTCCCTTCTGTTTGAACTGCTCGAATTTTTCGAGTAGTTGCCTCTTCTTCCAATTCTCTTGACTTATAAATCTCTTTTAAGTGATACGTAATGGTATTACTTTCAACTCCAAAAAGTTGGCTCATTGCCTTTTGAGTAAGCCATACGGTTTCGTTTTTTACAAATACATCTACGCTTACTTTTCCCTTATCAGTTGAGTAAAGAAGAAAATTTGATTTATTTGGATTGTCAGTTATTGTCATGTTAATGCTTTCATTTTCATTTTTAAAAGATATTTATTTTTTTGTTTTTAATACATAAGTCAAAAACTCCATTTAATCCTGATAAAAAACAAAGACAATGTCTCGTTAATTCCTTTTGCCATTTCACCTTTAAAATTTTGTGATGTTAGAGATAAGTCAAGATTAGTTTTTAAAGAATATTCTATTGATGGTCCAATAAAAAATCCATGTATTAAAGGATAATACATTCCTGATATTGCTATTTTTAATAAAGGTGTTACAGGATAAGATATTTGTCCAAACAGGGAATATTTTGTAAAAGAGATATTTTTTACTGATAAAGGCATATAATAAAATTCATCAAAGCTGTTAATATCAATGTTATCAGCATTTTGATTATATAGAGCTTCAAACTGAATAAACAGAGAGTTTTTGAAAGTATAATCAGCAGATACAGAAGCAATAAAAACTCCTGATGTGTCGTCAAAGTTTTTTTTTGGATGCAGATAGCTTATTTCTCCTCTAAATGCTGCATCTTTTATATGTCCTGACCATCCTGTTGCTGCAACAAAATCGCTATCATCCAATATTCCGCCAATAAACTGAAAGTCATAGCTCCATTTATTAAATTTATATAATGCTGCGCCGGTGATGTTATTATTTTTGTTTTCCTTTACAGCAAATTCTACAGAAGATGTAGTGCTTGTATAATATTGAATTCTTACAGCATCGCTTCCAGGTTTTTCTTCATAGTCAAAGTCAAAAAATGAATAAGTATTAAAAATATCGTTTGGGTTCCAGACAAAGTTTTGTGCCCAGTTAATTCGTTGTCGTCCTGCTCTTATTTGTAGATTTCCTTTTGTAAAGTCCAGCCATATCCTGTCAATAGCAGAATTTAACAAAAACGATTTCTCATTAATAAGATTATCAGATAAATCTATAAATCCATTTTCAACATTAATTAATTTGTCATAATCAGGAATATTTTTTACAAATTCGCCATAGATAAAACGGTTACGAATTTTAACATTAGAAGTAAAATTGTCAGATATATACCATTTGAAGTTGATACGATTTTGTATTGTGCCATTGATAAGCCAGTCGTCATTTATTTTTCCAAACATTACAATTCCAAGGTCTTTTACATATCCGGATATATCGTAGTTTTTTTCTTTTTTTTCATCCTGAGCAAAAAGAGAATATGAGTTAATTATAACAAAAAAAACAGATATTATTATACGATATTTCACTATAATGGTATATTATATATTTAAGTTTTGGACTTTGTAGATAGCTGCTTTATTTTGAGGACACCCTTTTCAGGGCTTTTGATTCTTTTAATTTTTTGTTATACTTTGAGATGTTATATTTTGCACTTCGGCAAGCTCAGTAGAGCCGTAATAAATTACAGTCATTCATAGTCATTTGTTCGCGTAGTTTATCCCGATGAATATCGGGGCTCACTGTCATTAGTTGTCATTTAATTTTGCTATTATTAATTGATATTAAGTATTTTAGCAATAGTTATTTTAGGCATTTCTTTGTTATCATTCATTTCGGCTTTGCTCAACACAAGTGGCTTCGCCGTCATTTATTGTTAATGACTATCAATGACTACTAATGACAATCAATGACTATATGTTAAAGTTATAATTGTTTTCATGCAACTGCCTGATAAATTAGCTCAAATTATTACGAAGCAGAGTATAATATTTTCTGTTGATTATCAACAATTTAGCAAGTTCAAAATTTTAGTTATATAGTATCTGTTCGTAATGTCGTTGGTAAACCGTTAAAACGGTTATTTTATATTATTAGGTCTTATTAGCCCACGACTTAAGTCGTGGGTTAATTATATAAAATTTAGTTCACAGATTTATCTGATAATATCTTGCCATCTTCCAACGTAATAACTCTTCTGGCTTTATTGATAACTCTTTGGTCGTGAGTAGCAAAGATAAAAGTAATATTTTCTTTTTTGTTTAACTGTCTCATAATATCAAGCAAATTTTCAGTTGATTTTGAGTCAAGGTTGGCTGTTGGCTCATCAGCGAGAATAAATTTAGGTTTTGAAGCCAAAGCTCTGGCAACAGCAACTCTTTGTTGCTGACCACCTGAAAGTTTACTTGGACGGCTATTAATTCTATCTATCAGACCAACGGCTGTTAAAAGTTCTTTTACCCTGTTGGTTCTTTCTTTTTTTATTTTTCCCTGAAGTTGCATAATAAACTCTATATTTTCTTTTGCTGTTAATACAGGAATTAGATTATATGACTGAAAGACAAAACCAATATTTCGCATTCTGAAATCAATTAATTTTCTTGATTTCAATTTGTTAATGTTAATGTTGTCAATAATAATTTCGCCTGAGCTTGGCTCGTCTAATCCTCCAATAATATTCAGCAAAGTTGTTTTTCCTGAGCCGGATGGACCGACAATAGCTGTAAATTCACCTTGTTCAAAAGATAAATCAACTCCATTAACAGCATTTACCTCAATTTCTGTTTCTTTGTAAACTTTAGTAATGTTTTTAACTTCAATAATCTTCATAATATTTATTTTTAAAAAGGTATAATATTTTAAAATTTATTTTATTCAGTTTTTAATGCTTCAACAGGTTTGTTTGATAATGCTTTTATTGCAGGATAAATTGCAGCAATTATGCCTGTTAATATAATCATAATAGTAATTATTATTATCATTTTAATATTAATCTGTGTATAAATGAGAGAATCGTAACCAAAACTTGAAAGTGCTTTTGAATACATTGATAAGTTGATAGGGTTTGTCTCAAAATATTTTGAAATTAAAAAACCTGTTACTATTCCTAATATACCACCAATCATTGATAGAAATATTGTTTCAAGCATTATCATAAAAAAAACTTTTATTTTATTCATACCAATAGCCATAAGCATACCAAATTCTTTCACTCTTTCAAGCACAGCCATAAGCATTGTGTTTACAATTCCAAAACAAAGAGCTAATAAAATAATTACAACAAAAATATACATATAAAAATCTGATATATCACTCATATAAGCTAATTCGGGTTTTAATTCATTCCATGTGCTAATATCAAGAGTATTAAATTTATCGGCTAATTTTTGTTTAACCTCATTAGTATTATCAATATTATTAAATACAATAGCAATTTCGTGTGAAGAGTTATCAGAAAAATCAATGATACGTTTCAGGTCTGAAAAGCCGACAAAAGCATTTGTTTTATCAAATATAGTATTGTTTGTCTCAAAAATTCCTGCTATACGAAATGCTTCTGAAATTATATTTCCATTAATATCCTGAAAGGTGATTATTATTTTTGACCGCACTTTAACTTTAAGTTCTTTGGCAAGTTTTTTTCCAATAATTATCGGATTTCTTTTAATGCCTGTAAAATAAGAGCCATCAATTATTTTTGTATTTATATCACTTGTCTTTTTTTCATTATCCGGCTCAATTCCTGTTACTTTTACACCTGCTACTTTTTCAGCAGAAGCACACATTGAAAAACTTACTAATCTCTTGCTTACAGCTTTTACTTCGGGAAGTTTTTTTATTGTTTTGATAATATTATCTGTATTATTGATATAATAAACAGGGTCATTATTGAGCATATATGATTTATTGTGTATTTGAATATGGGAAGTTTCAGTGTTGATAACTGACTTTACCCGTTGGCTAGTCATACCTTTATAAAAAGAAACAGTAAAAACTCCGGCTATTATACCAATAGTAACAGCTAAAATCACTAACGAACTTCTTAGCTTATTTCGCCATACATTTCGCCATGAAATAATCCAAATCATAATATCATATTTTTAAAATTTATTTTTTTTTTAACATACTGTTTTTATCATAACTAAGCTCTTAAAGCATTAATAACTTTCAATTTATAAATATAATAAACAGGATATAATGAGATTATCAAAACACAAAGAAAAATAATAATAACAGGAGATGAAAAGACCTGTAAAGACCAGGAAAATTTCATAACAGGTTCAAATCCCATATCAATCATCGTTTGTGCCATTTCTCCTGTTAAATAAGGCGGATGATACCAATAATATGCAATAACAGGCAAACAAAAGATAACACCACTTATTACGCCAATTATACCTATTAATAATGTTTCAAGAAATAATATTTTAAACAATTTAATTTTTTGCATACCAATAGCAATCATAACAGCAAGTTCTTTTTTTCGTTCAGCAGCCATCATGATAACAGTTCCCAGTATTCCAAAAGCTATAATCATAAATAATATCAGAATAATAATATTTCCTCCGGCTTTTTTGCCTTCTATTAATTGCACAAGCTCGGGCTGCATATCCTCCCATGATAATACTTCATATTTTTTTGAAACACTATTATGCAGTTTTTCCATTGCTGATGAAACATTTGAATAATCGTTTACCATTATCACAACAGATGTAATTAGATTATCAGCAGAAAATAAATCCCGACAATTATTAATGTCCATAAATATCATCTGTTTGTTAAATTCAGGTGAAGGAAATTTAAAAATTCCCTTGATTTTATATTTTCCTGCTGCTGAAATGCCATGATATCCCTGACCAATTAATACAAGAGTGTCATTAACAGATACATTAAGATATTTTGCCAGATTAATTCCAATAAGTATTCCTTTGTCATTATTTTTAAGATAAGAACCGGAGCATATCCATTTTGAGAGATTTGTAATTTTATCTTCGTTTTCAGGGTCAACGCCAACAATAAAACTCCCTTTTGTTTTATCTTTTGATGATGATAAAGCAAAATATTCAAGTCGGGAAGTTGTTTTGCTGATTTCTTTTATATTACTTATTTTTTGTGTTAAAGAATCGGTAATTGTAAAACTGTTGTTTATTGTTTTGTCTTCCCAGTAATTTTGAGCATGAATTTGAATATATCCGGAATAACAATGAACAATATTATCAATCATATTTGATAATGAGCCCACACGCATAGAGTTCATTAAAATTGCAAATATTACTCCGAAAAATATTGAAGATATAGTAATTAATGTTCTCTTTTTATTTCGCCACAGATTTCTCCATGCAAGTTTTAAATTATTCATTTCTAATAGCAGTTACAGGTTTTAATTTCAAAGCTTTTATAGCAGGATAGATAGATGCTATTACAGCTGTAATTATAACCATTATTGTAAGTATTATATAAAATATATTATCAACCTCAGGATATATAACAGAATCCACACCAAATGATGATAATCCTTTTGATACTATTGATAAATTTATACCATAAATGTTAAAATAATAAATCGTTACAAAACTAATAAATATACCAATAGCAGCTCCTGTTAATGACAGAAAAATAGTTTCACACATTATCATATTAAAGATTTTATTTTTTTTCATGCCAATAGCCATTAACATACCAATTTCGTGAGTTCGTTCAAATACAGCCATAAGCATAGTATTAATAATTGAAAAAATTAAAGCGAGAAGAACTATTACTAAAAAAAGATATGATACAGAATCCATTAATGATGACATCATTTTTAGGTCAGGTTGTGATTCATTCCAGCTTCTGATGTTTAAATAAGGAAATTTTGATTTTAGGTCTTTTGTCAATTCATTAGTATTTTTATCATCATATAATAAAATTGCAATCTCGTGAGCTTTATTATCATTTGGATTTTCATCAATAAGTATGTTTAAATCTTTGTTTAAAACAAATATATTTGTTTCGTCAAAAAAAGAATCTGCTGTTTTAAAGATTCCAACAACACGAAAGGCACCGCCTGTAATATCTCCTTTATTATTTTGTGTTGTAATAACAATTTTTGAACGAATTTTTGCTTTAAGTTTATGAGCTAATTTTTTGCTTATTAAGATAGGATGTTTTTTTTGTTTTGTAAAATAATTGCCAGATGTTAATTTTTTAGAAATATCAGTAACTTTAATTTCATGTTTCGGGTCTATACCGTTCATTATTATACCTGTTCCTGTTTCAGCAGTACTTGCCATTGCAGTTAAAATTAATCTTTTGCTCACTGCTTCTACTTTATAGTTTTGTTTGATAATATTAATAATAGAATCAACACTGTTAATTGAGTATTTTATTTCTTTATTTTTTAAAAATTGCGGATTATGTATTTTAATGTTGGAAACTTGTGTTTTTATTGCAGTTCTGATTCTTTGTTTGCCCATTCCAACCATGGTTGCCATTGAAAATATTCCACCAAACAAGCCAATAGTTATTGCAGCAATAATAATAAAGCTTCTGAATTTATTTCGCCAGATGTTTTTCCATGCAATAATAAAAATCATAATATTTAAAAATTTAGTTTCTCATAGATTTTATCACGTTAAACTTATTAATCATTATTAAAGGGTAAACAGATGCAATAAAAGTGAGTAAAATAATAGTTAAACTTTGATTGATAAAAAAGTTTGGTTCAAGAGCAAAAGATAGCACTGGGTCAACGCCCCATTTTTCCATTGCTTGTGCAGCATCGCCTGTAATTTTTATTGGGTTATTGAAAAAATAAAAAATTATTGGTAAACTTACTGCTATTCCTGAGATTATACCCATTAAAGTTATAAAAAATGTTTCTGTAGCTATGATGATACTTAATTTTAATTTTTGAGTTCCAACAGCTATCATTACGGCAAATTCTTTTTTGCGTTCAACAATACCCATCATAATAGTACCGAAAATACCAAAAGTTATGATTACATAAAGAATTCCAAGCCAAAACAGACCGCCTGCGTTATCTGTCTGAATGCCCTGAACTAATTCCACAAGCATATTATCCCAAGTCATAACTTCATATTTGTTTCTCGTTAATATTTTTAGGTTTTTAGCACTTTTGTTAATATGATGAATATTTTTTATTAATAAAGCTATTGATGTTAATCTATTATCAGCAGAATAAAAATACTGACAATTTTTTAAAGACATATAAACAGTTTGATTGTTTAAATCAGGCGTTGGAAAATGAACGATGCCTCGCACAGGATATCTTCCAGCAGCAGTAATACCATGATAACCCTGTGCTAAAAAAACTATTGTGTCGTTTACTTTTAGTTTAAGATAATCAGATAAATCTTCAGCAATTAGAACGCCATTATCATTTTCAGATAAATATTTACCTTTAATAACACGTTTTGAGAGTTTTGTAAATTTATTTTCTTTTACAACATCAGTACCTATTAACATAACTCCTTTTGTGAGTTCTCCTGTTGATGCAAGGGCAAAAGATTCTAATCGAGGCACAGATAAACTGATATTATCAAGATGTTCTATTTTATTAATAATTGAATCATTGTATTCAAAGGTGTTGTTTATTGATTTATTATCCCAGTATCCTTTTTTGTGTATTTGAATATATCCGGTATAAAATTCCACAACATCTTTAATCATTTTACTATAAGAACCAATTTGAGCGGACCTCATAATTAATGCAAGGAATACTGCAAAAAATATTGAAGAAGTTGTAATTATTGTTCTTCTTTTATTTCGCCACAGATTACGCCAGGCAAGTTTCAGGTATGTTTTCATTATCTTTTAGTTTCCAGTTCCAAGTTCCAAGGTTCAAGTTTCAAGCACAAAGTTCATAATTTCCCAGTATCAAGTTCAAAGTTCATAATTTTTCAGATTCAAGTATCCCGTATCCAGTTTTAACTCTAAACTCTAAACTCTAAACTCCAAACTCTAAACTATTTAACCCTTTTCATGTTTTGTTTAGAGAAGAAATCATCGCTTAATGGTTTGTTAAATTTAATGTTTTTAAATTCCAATATTGTTTTATTTCCTTTTTTTCCTACCGGTATAATTTCAAATTTTGTCGGTATTTCTCTGTCATCCATTTTTTGGATATTAGAAGCTGTCTCAATATTAATTAAATAGTCGTCTTCATCATAATATTCGGCTTTCATATTATGAAATTCTTTTTTACTTATCCATGAAATAATTTTACCCCAAACAACAGGAGCATCTTCTTTTGGTATTAGTTCAATTTTATAACAATCAAGTCCGTCAATTATTTCGCTTCCAATAATTTTGTGAGTATAATCTTTCACAATGGAGGATTCTTTTAACAGGTCGTCATTAGTAAAATCAGAGCCCATCCACGATTGCATCATCATTGATGGTGGTATTTTAATCATACGTTCAATACAAGGCACCCAGTTCCACATCTCTGATTTCAGTTTTAGAAAGCATTGCCCTTTTTCTTTTGCAGGAGCAGTAATCAGTATTAATGAAAGTTCCCTGCCTTTTGACCATGTCTTCATAGAAACAGTACGCGACCATGTAGGTCTTACTACAGTCATAGTCATCTCGCCCTGACTTGTTTCGCCGCGCATTTTATCATCTGCTTTTTTTATTACCTCTTTTGCGGTTAAAATGTTTTGAGCAGATGCGTTTTTTATTCCAATAATTGTTATTAAAATAAAAATCAAAAAAGATGTAAAAAGATATTTTTTCATTTTTATATGGATTATGTTATTGTTTAAAGTTTAGGGGATTATGTCAAAAAATGGATCATAATCAAATTAATTTTACCCTGTTAAATAATCAGGCAGTCATGTCAGGCGTTTGACTGATGCCTGATTAATTTTGCGTAACAAAATTATTTAACAGGGTGAATCACAAAAATATAATTTATTTTTTAATTATTGTTTATAATATTTATTTTTTAAATTTGCCAATAATTAAATTAATATTAACATTTTAAAACTAAAAAAAATATGAAAAAATTTAACTTACTTTTACACTATTATCCGACTAAAATTGAAAAACAAATTTTTTAAATCATAAACAA